>WJJN01000259.1 GCA_014729735.1 Candidatus Zhuqueibacterota bacterium | reverse complement strand
CCTCCAAATTTTAATCAATTGGAATAAAAAAAATCAAAATAAAATTCTGCTTTTGCGAGCGTTTCGCAAACTTAGTTATTTCATTATTTTAATTTGTATTATAAAATAACAAATATTTTTGATGAAGTCAAGTCAAAAATGTGCTGGAAATTCAGGATTGAAAAGATCGACAGACACGCAGACATTGCAACCAGGCTGAAAATTTTTATATTGACATTCACCACGAAATTGAGTATATTCTCGTAGCAATATTTGACAAAAATCCAATTTCAGACATTCGTTTATGCAACAGCTTCAAAAACTAATCCGTGAAAATTCCGGTTTAAAACATTTAAAGGATGTATTAGCGTTATATCACAAACTCTTTAAGATACCCGTTTTTCTCATTTCACCGAATGGCGAAATCCAGCACTCGCTTTCGACAACGAAATCTCCTCCCGAAACTGTACCGGATTTTCCAAACATTTGTCAATCCTGTCGTGAAAATTCATGCCAGGAATCATTCCGATGGGGCGATGCCTATATTTCCCAGTGCACCTTTGGCGTATGCCAGATCAGCGTTCCCATTCTTTACAATGACGAACTGATCGGTGGAATTTCGTCATGTCCCATTCTCATGCGCAAGTCATCTACTGAATATTTAAACAATGCATTGCAGGCGAAAAATATCAATGAGCCTGAAAAAGCCGGATTCCTGGAATTGATAAAGAGTATTCCAGTAACTCAGGAAAAGAATGTGAAGCTTGCATCCGAACTGCTGTTTTCGATTGCCGGATATCTCTCGAAGCCGGACGCGGGCTTTCTGCTGGCACGGAGGCAATTACATCAGGAGCAGGCGCTTGTGGCAGAGGAGGTGCAGCGGTTCAAACGGAGCACGCATCCATCGGAACATCATCTGCTGCCAATGCTCAACCTGAAAAAAGAACAGGATCTGATCACGAGAGTCCGGCTGGGCGACAAGATCGGCGCCAGAAAGATATTGAATGAATTTCTGGGACAGGTGATGCTGCATAATCCGATGAATATCGAATTGCTGAAAGCGCATGTATTGGAATTGGCGATTATTTTAACACGCGCTGTCGTCGAAAAAGGAGCAAATGCAGAGAATATCCTCGGACTACGCTATCAATTCGTTAGCGAACTGTCAGATATCTCGGATCACGATAAGCTCTGTTTCTGGGTCGTGAAAATCATGGAAAGCATTTGTGATAACATCTATCAAACCAGAAATCAAAATCATTTCCGGATTCTGGAAAAAGCATGTCACTACATCCGGGAAAATTATTCCAAAAAACTGACACTGGAATCCGTGGCAAAAAAAGTTTACATCAGCCCGTTCTATCTGTGTCATCTTTACAAAGAAGAATTGAATACGACTTTTGGTGAATATCTGACCCGTGCACGGATCGATGCCTCGAAAAGACTGCTGCGTGATTCTTCTTTGACTCTGGCGCAGATCGCTCTGGAAGTCGGGTATCCCGACCAGAGTTATTTTACAAAAGTATTCAAGAAGATCGAAAAAGTGACTCCGCGGACGTTTCGGAGACTTTCGGTGCAGGAGTTATAATCATGACAATATTTTACCAAAGATGAACTACATTTAACAAGATTATCGCCAGTGAAATGTTAAATTATGTGGGATTCATTGTTCGACGCATTTTTAATTGCGATAGGACAGTATCAAAAATCTGATTTTCTCATTAGATGTCATTCCGGGCTTGTCCCGGAATCGCCGAATTAGTATCAGTACGAAAACGGCGATAATGTCATTCTGAATCCGCCGTCTTTTTGGCGGATGAAGAATCTCGTACCCGAAATTTAATAAAGACATACGCTTGGTGGTATGAGATTCTTCGTCGCTGAGTTCTCAGAATGACGATTTTTTGAGTTTTCGTTCAGACACTAATTATCAAAGTCAGGAGATTCCTGCATTCGCAGGAATGACACCAAAAAATGACTTTTGACACAGTCCCCGCACATTTCAATAAACAAAGGTATTTATATCCAAAATATTTATTCGAAAATATCAGACTGTATCCGTGATGGTAACAGCGCGTTAATCAGAAAGCTCATCCGGCAGGCGCTGGACGGTCAAACACCGGCGCTGGAAATTCTCAACCGGGGACTTATTCCCGGGATGGCGGAGATCAGCGTTCTGTTTAAAAATAATGAAATCTACATCCCGGAAGTGCTGGTTGCTGCCAACGCAATGGATGCTGGCATTGAGCTATTACGACCGGTACTGGCTCAAAACACGGGTAGCTATATCGCGACGGTAGTCATTGGAACGGTGAAGGGCGATTTGCACAATATCGGCAAGGATCTGGTAGCGATCATGCTTGAAGGCGCTGGTTTCCGGGTAATCGATCTGGGTGTGGATGTGCCGCCGGAAACTTTTGTCCGGGCAGCGCAAAAATATTCTGCTCAAATCGTTGCGGTCTCTGCGCTATTAACCACAACAATGCGAATGATGAAATATACACTCGATGAATTACAGGCTGCAAAGCTTTCGCCTCACATCCATACATTAATCGGCGGCGCGCCGGTCACCGCACGTTTCGCACAACTTATCGGAGCAGATGGATATGCGGAAGATGCCGTCAGCGCAGTTGACGAAGCAAAACGACTCATGAATATTTGAAAGGACATTTATTGAATTTTTACGTTTCAAAAATAAGCAGATATTCCGCATTATCTTTAATTTTATGTGCATTGATTTATTTTACGACTGGCTGCATTTTTCAGGAAATCGATCAACCCTCGTCGGCGCAGCCGGACGAAGAAATTCGGATTTCGATTTCGGTGCATGACAATCTCGTGCCTGAGCCGAATGCTCATAAAGGCGTACTGGCAGTACTGCTTCCCGAAGACTGGGAATTTATTAAATGTGATTATGCATTTTCGCTGGGTGCCGGATCAATGGAATTTTCCCAGGAGTGGACAGATTCGGTAAAAGCATGCTATCCGGCTGGCGAATTTGGGGACAATATGAAATGGATCGGGCTCATTTCCGATCAGGGATATGCGTATAATGATCCGATTACTATTCAACTGGATCTGACGCTAAAAACAGGCATGTCGCAGGGCTGCTTTAATTTGGGTTATCTGGTGACAAAGGCAACGAAGGGTTTGATCTGTTCCGGCGATCCCTCATGGGCGCCGCTCTCATACCCGCACTCGATAGGCGTGCCCGATACTGCCTGCGACACAACTGGGTTTTCAGTCGAACCTGCAACCGAATGGAGCGATCTGTTTTATCGACGCTCTGGCTGGACCGGCAGCGATGCGACATATTCGATACCGCTGGATGGCTACGATGCTCCCGGCGGACCTGCAAATCAACAATCGCTGTTCGTTTTCGGCGACACCTTCGTTGGTGAGGTCGATGAGAATGGGAACCGCTACGATGCTTTTTTCATCAAAAATTCTTACGCGGTTCTAGATGGATTAAGTCCTGATCCTGAAAATATCACATTTTACTGGGATCAATCGAGTCCCAATCTGCCACAAAGCGTTTTCGTGCCACAAATCCCTGCAAACGAACCGGACGACTGGTTTTGGCCCATGGACGGCATAAACATCGATGGAATGACTTATCTCTATGGATTGCGGCTGGTATCCGGCGGTGGTTCGGGCGCGTTTAATTTTAAGATAGTGGGCGTTTCGCTGTTGTCTTTCCAGTTGAATTCAAATAACGAAATTATTGATTATCTGGAACAGGATACCCCACTGTTTTATGCCGATGAATCAGATGGATCAGAAATCGTATTCGGACAGGCGGTCATGCCGATGACTGCTGCTTCGGGAAATCCTGGTGCAGACGGATTCATTTATGTCTATGGACCGAAAAATACTGCTTCTGGCAAACAGCTCGTCGCTTCACGTGTACTTCCGGAGGATATTGGCAATTTTCAGAATTATGAATTCTGGAACGGTGAATCCTGGACTGATGACATCGCGTCGTGCGCGCCGATCACCGATAGAATTTCTCAGGAATTCAGTATTCACCCTGTTGAAGACGGAACATTCCTGCTGTCTTTTTCTGTCAATTTTACAAGCGTTGCCATTCGCAAGGGAGAGAGTCCTGTGGGACCATTCGAGTTTTATCGAATTATCTGGAATAGCCCGGAAGCAGCGGGCAATCCGGCGGTGTTCATTTACAATGCCAAAGCTCATCCGCATCTTTCAGAACCGGAAAAATGGTTGATCAGTTATAATGTGAATTCTTTCGATTTCTCGGCGTTTACGGATGCGGACATCTACCGTCCGCGTTTCATTTATTATGATGAAGAAGGTTTATCGACCGAAATCGTAACGAGAGCAGCTCCGCAACCAATGAATTTCAAATTGTATGCAAATTATCCGAATCCGTTTAATCCGAGCACAACGATTTCGTATCAACTGGCGGAGAGTGCATACGTAAAATTGACTATTTACAATGCACGCGGACAGCAGATAAAACAGCTCGTGAACAAAACACAGCGTCCGGGGCATCATTCCGTTTCATGGGATGCAAAAGACGAGTCGAATCTGTCGGTGAGCTCAGGCTTATATTTGTATCAACTCAGTGTGGATGGGCTGACAAGAAACCGGAAAATGATCATAATTCGATGATGGAGTAACGCTGAATGCCGAAACATAGTCCGAGGAAATTGACTGCTAACAATGTTTCTGAATATTTACGAAAAATTGGCGATGAATTTGTGATCATCGAAAATCCAAATTACGTGCACCCGGAATTCGAAATATGCCCGCTTGCGCCGAAGATCACTGAAAAACGGGAGCGTCTCGTCGGGATTGTGCAGGATATGGACGGCACGACTACCACCACCGAAAATTTGTGCCTGTATTCGCTGGAAACAATGGTACGCAAAATCAGCGGCAGACATTCAAAGGATCAATGGGCGGGTTTGGACCAGGGGCTGGATTATCCGCACATTATCGGCAACAGCACAACAAAGCATGTGGAATATCTGGTCAAAACATACGGTGATTCCATCGACCGAAGATCGTTTCAAAAGTCATTTCTGCGGGCTGCATGGCTCACGCTGGCAGGTGGCAGGGATGAAAAGCGCAGGCAGGAAGTACGTGCGGATTTGAAACATTTTCAGTGCAATGACATTTTAACAGATGAGGATATTAATACCTGGCGAAAAGAAATCAATGAACAGCACAAGTTATTCGTGCCGCAGAAAATAGAATCTCTAATCGACGAGCACTCTGCTTTTATTGAAATCGAGTCATTCCCGGATCAGGTACGTGCTGCGATCGATATCTATTATCAGCTCTATCACGAAATTTTGTTCAAGATAGAAACCAATACCCTGGATGATCTTAGTGGCATTTTGCCGGATAAAGCGCGCCATCTGATTGAACCAATGCCCGGAGTCGGCGTGTTTCTGGCAACTGCGAAAGGCTGGCTTGGCGAAGATGCTGCCCTGTTTTATGAAGATTTGCACAAGTCGATCACCGAAACAACTGAACAGCAAATCGATTCGGAACT
>WJJN01000027.1 GCA_014729735.1 Candidatus Zhuqueibacterota bacterium | reverse complement strand
CGAGAACATCAGGATCATCACTCAGTTGCAGCGAAAAAGCGAATGAAACCTTTTCCGTTATCGGAGAATATCCCACATCGAGATTTATCTTTTGATACCGAATGCTTCCTCCCATAGCCAGCAGATTGATATCAAAATCCGTTATGCCGCTGAAAAAATAAAAATTACGCGAGAGATTAAAACCGATCCCAAGATGTGTGGAATTTTTGCCTCTGTGAAAATGTTGTCCGAAATTCAAAGTCGGTCCCCACTCACTAAATTTAAAATTTGCTCCAAACCGTATTTCGTGATCGACTTTCGAATTGTGTATCGGTACATTATGAATCATCACTCCAAGAGCAAATCGGTTATAGAGTGCCGGATTTACAAATAAATCCAGGATTGAATTGCCCGATTGATAGAATGAGTATCGATTCACAGCCGGTCTGAATAGCATCCCGAAACTGGCAGTAACAAAATCGTCCGGGCTGTAATTCAATTTTCCATAATTCAAATTTGCACCGAATGCCATGAACGGATTCACGCGTCGCCCGTAGGCAACGGTCGCAACATCCAGAAAATCGGAGGGACATTTTAAGCGGGACAAACTAAAACCAAACGAATTTGAAGGCGGCAAAAACTTAGTTAGCGCAATATAATTAAACAATGACTGCGCTGACATGTTCACCATCGCCTTGTCGTTTATGGTAAAAGCCAATCCACCCGGGTTCCAGAAAATAATCGCCGGATTATTAGTCATGGTGACTGCCGAACCGCCGTAACCAATTGCCCGTGCATCCGGAATTTGATGGGAAAACTCATTTTGTGCATGCAGCGGCATGAATAGAAGAGCGATAAAAATTATCGTAATAGCGGTTAATTTCATGTTCGATGGCTTATATGTGGAGAAAAAAAAACAATGCTCATACAATAGTTTCCTGAATATAGTCTATCTCGCAAATAGCGACAGGATCTTTCCGACCTTTAATGCGGATTGAACCCAGCGGATTCGCAGGATAGGAGCTGCCTAAGCTTTTAAATGAATCTAAAGATGTAATAATCTGCCCGGATTTAGCAACATCACAAAAACGGGAAGCCATATTAACAACATCGCCGACAACGGTATAATCCAAACGGTCCTTTGAGCCGATATTCCCGACAACGGCTGTCCCGAGATTAATTCCAATCCCAACCGTCAATACTTCCCGATGATCTCTTTTACGCCGTTCATTCAATTTGTGGATCGCTTTTTGAATAGCAATTCCGGCGCTAAAAACATTATCCGCTTTATTCTTTCCCTCGAATACTCCCATGATCTGATCGCCCATGAATTTGTCGACCACACCGAAATGCTTTTCCACAATTCTCGCTTGTAAATCGAGGTATATATTGACCAGATTAATGACGTATCGCGGTTGATGACGCTGCGAAAATTCCGAAAAATTACGGACATCTGCAAACAGAACAGCAACATCCTTTTGCTCGCCTCTGTTATTTTCGTCCTTCGAAATTACATTTTTTTTGATCATCTGCCGGGTCATTTGCGATACGAACTTCTGCATCTGCAGCTTCTCCTTCAGATGCATAATCATATTATTAAATTCCTGTGCAAGTTGTCCCAGTTCATCTCTTGTATTTACCGTGATAACCACATCGAGATTTCCCCTTCCGATTTCCTTTGCGCCTTCGGATAATGCATGAATTTGCTTCACCATCTGCTGCGCCAGGAAATAGATACCAAGTATGGAAAAAATTATCATGAGAAATGCAATCGTGAAAATGATCTTTTGTGCATCATGGATCGGTTCCAGAATGATATCTTTGAGAAATCCCATTCCCGCAACGCCAATGAATTTTTGCTGCTGCTCTTCGTTGACAGTGTGCGTAAAATAGATTGGATAGAAAAATTCATAATGCGATTCAGTTTCCCGGGTGCCGATATTTTCAAGCTTGAATAATGCCGCTTTCATTTCCTGCGAAATGTATTCTTCATCCTCGATAGTAAACGTTGTATCCGTGCGCGCAATAAATTGACCTTCATTATCAATTACCCAGGCATAGTCCAGTCCTTCGATTTTTTGCTGCTTAATCGCCAGCACTCGCTCCGTTATCTCTTCATAACGCTTTAACAACAGTCGATCTTTTATATCATAGGATAAATAGCGTACCGAGAGATTGCAGATCTCTTCCAACTTGTCTTTTAATATTCGCTTTTCACTTTGTTGAAAAATAATACTCAGGATAATAATTACCGATGCCACGATCAGAACGAGGATTATGCTCAGTTTTATACGAATGGGGAAGGTAAGAAAAATCTCCTTGCAGAATCTCCATAAAACGAGCGCTTTTTGTTTCAGATTTTGTAGAAAGACATCAAGATTATCAACTGATTTTTGAAACAATTTTAAGAAATCAGTCTTATCCATATAAATTTATCTTAATTGTTCAATTTCGATCTCTTCAAATTTGAATCCGTCGTCTCCCGCCTTGTCAACTTTTAACCAGTAGCTTAACAGGACAGCCAATACGATGGCAACAAATATCATTAACAACGTCGACTGTTTTTTGGGCGGTTTTTTCAATGAATTTGAACGACGAAATTTTATTCTCGGACCCTCTTCTTCATTTTCGACAGGCTTGTAAAATTTGGGTCGGTATGTAAATTGTCGCGGTTTCGGTGGTTTTAAAAACATTACTTTCACCTTCTCAATATACGAACGAAGCTTGTCAATCTTTCGCATGCGGCATCCTGCACTTGATGCGCCAGACTCGTTGGTGCCGTAAAATTATTTGTTATCAGAGAGAACACGCATTCTTCGTTTTCTCCGGTCCTCAAATAGCCGGAGAGCGCCACCGCATGACCGAGGTAACCGGTTTTTGCAATAACCTTTCCTTTGGCAGAAGTGTTTTTCATCCGATGTTTCAAGCTGCCGTCAACACCAGCGGTTGGCAACGAATTATAAAAAAACTTATTAGCAGGACTTTCATGCATATATCTCAGCAATTGTGTAATCTGCCGGGGAGTTATCAAGTTTAATCGAGACAATCCGGAACCATCGACCATCACAAAATTTACCGGATTGATTCCCATATCCGGGATCGTTTCTTTTACGACCTGAATACCACCTTCAGCATTTCCCTGCTGCTTCAATTCAGCCCCTAATGTCCGCAATAATAATTCGGCATATAAATTTTGACTGACTTTATTAATCGTATTTACGATTTTCCATAAAGGCGGCGATTCGTGAACGAAAACTCGTATCAAATCCTCTTCCGCAAATTCGTCCGGCTCGCAGTGATCAATATCCCTAGGAACTCCACTCACAATAATGCCATTTTGTTCCAAAACCTGCTTCAGAATAGTAGTCGTATAAAGTGTAGGATTCTCTATGGAGAACCAGTCCCGCTTTTCTGTCGTATCGATTGCCATGCGTCCGGAAATGACGACGCGGTTTGTTCCCCGGAGCCGATTGTAATAAATTGCTGTTTCCTTTTCAGGTCCGACCGTCGTTACGTGGTTAATAATTTCGACAAAATCCGTTTCCGGTTCGAGCCTGTAATTGGCAGGTGCGCCCACGCTATCGCCCGGTGTAAACAGAATGTCCATGCAATTATCATTAAATGAAAGCGCGCTGATCTGAGCAGCATACCAGTCTGACTGGTAATCCCATGCCCAGCCGTCTCCCATTATTTCTTCATCAAAAAAATTATCATCACCAACGATATCTCCCTCAATGGCGTGAATACCGGATTTTTTTAGTGAATCCGCCCATTGTTCGAAAATACCGACAATATTTCCATCATGATAGCGACTTGTGAAAGACGGATCGCCGCTACCTTGTATTATTAGATCTCCATTTAGAATTCCATCCACCACGGTCCCGTTATGAAATAAATGCGTGCGATATTTAAAATCAGGTCTTAATTTTAGCAACGCAACCGCGGTTGTAAACAGCTTCATATTGGAAGCTGGCATGAAATTTTTATTTTCATTCTTAAGATAAATATTTTCTCCGGTTTCCAAAGATTGAATCACAACACCCCAATGTGCATTATAAAACTCCGGATCATCGAAGATCGTATTTAGTTCACTCTGCAACCTCTCCAGGTTATCAATACATCTGTTCTCCCGAACTCCGTTAAAATAACAACCGTTTAGTAGCAGCAGACCGAAAATCAGAATACCGTTTGAAAATCCTTTCACCGTAATCTCCCTGCAATAACATTTCAACGCTTAATAAAAATAATTAAATTGAGTAAGATTGTCAAGGCTTTTTTTATCACAAAAGACATTGACATTAAAAAATATAATTAATATTTTAAGCTCGACTCAATTTGCATGGCATCTTTTGTAAGAATGCACAAATTGATGTAGGAAAAAACAGAAATAGCATGTGAAAAATGCCTCATACTACAGGAGCAAATGCAATGGAAAAAATGAACAAAATAAAAGATGAATTTGGCAGACTGGTTGAAATCATGGAAAAATTGCGCAGCGACGACGGTTGTCCATGGGATCGCGAACAGACGCATCAATCGCTGCGTCAATTCTTACTGGAAGAAACTTATGAGGTTCTGGAAACCATTGATGAAGAGAATTATGATGAATTGAAATACGAGCTTGGAGATTTGTTGCTACAGGTGATATTTCATGCACAAATAGCACAGGAAAATCGCATGTTCGATATCGGCGATGTGCTTAAAGCCATATCAGATAAGCTAATACACCGTCATCCGAATGTTTTCGGAGATGTTCAAATAAAATCCGCTGAGGAACAGATCGTAAATTGGGAAAAGATGAAACACAGCGAGGGAAAGAAATCTGTCATTGACGGTGTGCCAAAAGAACTATCGGCGCTGCTTCGGGCGCATCGAATCCAATCGAAGGCAGCGACAGTCGGTTTTGACTGGGAGACGATAATACAAGTTTGGGATAAAGTGAAAGAAGAATTAGCAGAATTTGAAACTGCGATTGAATCGAAAAACCAGGCGGAAATCGAAGATGAATTCGGTGACATTTTATTCACGCTCGTCAATTTATCCCGTTTCATAAATGTCAATCCCGAAGATGCAATGCGGGCAACTACGGAAAAGTTTATCAAACGATTTAAGCTTGTGGAACAGGAAATCAAAAAGCAAGGAAAACTTGTCAGTGAAAGCTCCCTTGACGAACTGGACGCGATTTGGGATCGAATAAAAGTCGCTGCAAATAATAAATAAATGTAAAATTTGTTTTTTTCTTGTATCTGTTAAAAATTCATTTATATTATATTTCATGTAAATTAAAATCAGTGATGATTTAAATTAATCCTATTATATTATTTTCAATCTAGTCTTATTCATTAACCAATCATAGATTTCCGAAATCCCGGAGATTTTGAAATTTGTTCGTTGATCATATTCGAACCACATCAGGGACTCAGTCATGAACTTCAGGATATTGGTCGTTGACGATGAAGCAATGGTCTGTAAAACCATCCATAATATTTTCAGAAATCTGGAATATACGGTAGATAGCATCGAATCGGGTAAGTCCGCTATGGAATTGATCGAGCGCCGAAAACCGGACCTCATTTTGCTCGATTTAAATCTAAAAGATATTCACGGGCTCGATGTTTTAAAAACGGTAAAACAAAAGCATCCTGAGATAATAATCATTATGATTACGGGATATGCCACCGTAGAATCGGCAATCGACGCGATGAAAGCAGGCGCGTATGACTATGTTCAAAAACCGTTTAATGTGGATGAATTACGCAAATTAGTATCCAATGCACTGGAAACCGTGAAGCTCAAAAAAGAAGTCGAAGAGTTGCGGCAGCGGCAGATGGAGAAAAATAAAATTAACAAAATCATCGGTAACAGCGAAGAAATTCAGAATGTTCTGTCACTCGTGCAAAATTTTGCGCCGTCCGATACAACTATCTTGATCGAAGGTGAAAGCGGAACCGGCAAGGAACTGATTGCCGAATACATTCATTATCTCAGTCCTCGATATGCCAAGCCTTATGTGACCATTAATTGCAGCGCCGTCCCTAAAGATTTGTTGGAAACCGAATTGTTCGGATATGAGAAAGGCGCATTCACCGGTTCTCTACCATCCGGCAAGATGGGACTGCTGGAACGGGCGGACACCGGTACAATTTTTCTGGATGAAATCGGTGAAATGTCCGTCCAGGCACAGGCAAAAATGCTTCGGGTCCTCGAATACGGTGATTTTTACCGCGTCGGTAATCCAGCGCCACAAAAGGTAGACTTAAGAATTATTGCCGCGTCCAATATTCCTCTGCAAACACTTGTGAAACAAAAGAAATTCAGGAATGATCTATATTACCGTCTGAATATCGCAAAAATCGAGCTTCCGCCACTTCGTGATAGAAAATCCGATATTATTCCGCTTGTCAAATTCTTCATCGATCATTTCAATAAGCAATTAGGCAAACGAGTTACCGGAATATCCAGTGATGTCGAGGATGCATTATTAGCTCATCCGCTGCGGGGCAATGTGCGTGAATTAAGGAATATCATCGAACGAGTCATGTTATTAACCAACTCCGACATCATCCGGTTAAATGATATTGAACTGGCAGGAGTAATACCTCAGGAAAGTGCCTTCAGTATTTTCGTTAAACTCAACAAGAACTCAAACGGCAATTTACTGCACAAAGCTTCTTTAGACATTATCAGTAAAACGCTTGCCCTCGTTAAAAATAATAAGTCGCAGGCAGCAAAACTCCTCGGTGTGCCCAGAAGCACTTTACGGCATTATCTGGAGAAATTCGACCACCCACAATAATACTGGCGATATATAGCCACCCATCAAATTAACTGTAATTCTAATTTATACTTATTGTTAAGCCATCGTTATTCGATTTTCGGATACTGATCGGCGAAATACCGCCACTTCTTTAACTCCTTTATTGCCCCGCAATTTCAAGTCATAAATATTTCACAGATTCGCACTTCTTTTAAATTAGCATTATCAACCGGTTAGCTGTTAACAAATATTTAATACTTTTGACTCATTTTCCAGGCAATGCGGGCATGGAATTCGCAAATAAAAGCTATCGAGATCCTATTGTATTAAATTTTTCTTTATTTACGTCTTATACATCAAGCAGGAGAGAAGCGATGAAATTGATTACAGGCTTCATAGTCATTATTAATTTGTTAATTTGTATTCCCAAAATTTCAGCAGATGGGACAAAGACAGGCTACTTAAGTGAACGTTCCTCATCTCATCAAATTGCAGAAGCAAAGAGGTGTTTGTATGTCTCAAAAGTCGATCCGGCTCCTCGTCCTCCGTTTCCACCTCCTCCGCCTTCTAATTAAATTCTTTGTATCAATCTTATTACAGGTGCAATCATGATAAAGAAAAATTCTTACAAGTATGCGATCATCAATGTTTGGTGTATTTACAATTTGATATTATATGTACTGGCTTCAAATTTCCCTTATTGGGAAAATGTGCCTCTTATTTCATGGATTAACAGCTCGATATATTTCTTATTGTTTTTGATTTCGATTTTTATAGTATTTCAGGATAAATTTAACCGCGATATTTTCATTAATCTTTCCGCGATGTTTATTTTTTATTCAATGGTTATTTTTACTATTTTTATCGGATCAAAATATCTATTGGGGAACGATACGTTAGCATATAAAATGTATCCTCTCAAAAAAATGGTGCTTCATTTTCTAACAATCGGTTCATTATATTATATTTCATTGAAATATATTCTGAAAAAATCGAGAAGGTTTGTTATTTATCTATTATCTTTATGCATTTCGGCTATAATTGTAATTTTTTGTTTCTACCATTTTCTACTGGACCTCGGATATATTCTCCAGTCACCAAACTCATTAAATGTCCTCGAAAGGGGCAATTTAATCGCACATAGTCTTACTTTACTTCCTATTATTATTTATGGAATTTTTCTATATAAATACGATCGCCCGAATGGTGAGTATATAAATCTGGTAATGGTGGGCTTTCTATTCCTTGCGCTTACCGGTCTTTTGGAATCTGCATTTCAGTATTTCGGTGAGAAAGTGCATAGCAACAGCCAGTTTGTTTTGTTGATTGTGTTATTTCTGTTATTTATCATATTATTTAAAAAATTGAATTATGCCTATTCCGCATTCGGACGTTTTTACGAACAGGCTATTT
>WJJN01000026.1 GCA_014729735.1 Candidatus Zhuqueibacterota bacterium | reverse complement strand
TAGAACCTGTCCAAGAACTGGCAAAATCGAGGTTAGTGTCATTCTGAACGACCGAAGGGAGTGAAGAATCTCACACCACGAAACCTTATAAAGACAAAAACTTAGTGGTATGAGATTCTTCGTCGCTCCGCTCTTCAGAATAACATTTTTCTGTGTTCATGGACAGTCTCTTTATGGATTGCACGTTATCCATTTTGCTCAACAAGTTCAAATTAAATAGTATTTGAAATTTTGAGTTCCCCCCTTTGAAGGGGGGACAGGGGGGATGTTATTTAATTTCAACTACTTAATAACATCCCCCTAAATCCCCCTTCAAAGGGGGACTTCAAACATGCAAATCACGTGTTTTTCTGAAACTATCGGATAACCGTACTATATAAAATTGATAAATTATTTTACTACCCAGGCTATAATCTCATCAACATTTTTCTCCACCGTCCAATTACTTATTTTCAAATTATCAGAAACATCTTTTTTCAAATACACCGCCTTCGGAAATTGCAATTCCTCATCGATGAGTTTTTTTGCTGCCGGCTCTTTCATGCAATTCACCGGTTCGGCGAATAGTAATTCCCGCGGCGCAATCGCTGCCGCAAGATCCGGCAGATCGTACTCGGTCAATGCACCGGCAACGCCCCACATAAACGTCAGGCTGTATTTATAGAGTCTGTGATTTACAATATCGCTGTACGAAACCGGTGCATTGATTAGCACGGTCTTCTCAATGGTCGGCTCAAACGCCGCCGCATGCAGCAGCGCCGGGCACAATTCATCGTACGCCACTGCTCCGACCTGATCGGCAACGACATCTTCCCGGGTTTTCAGCAAATTTACAACCCGGACAATATCTCCGGCGTGAATACCGACGATGCTTCGCTCGATCATCACCGCGCCATAGCCGGGACGACCCGGATAATCGTAATCGCCTTTTGTTTCACCAATTCCGATGACATCTGTTGCCGCGACGATAAATCCCCGTTTCACCCATTTTTCGATCACTTCGCCAGGTGCGGCATCTGTTATTTTTCCTTCGGGATGGAGGTAGATCATTGCCGGATGTTTTTCGCCGTCAGCAGGAACCATCACCAGGATCGGAATCACATAATCGCCTTCCCCGCGAATCGCGTAAAGCTCAACATTGTAGCCATCCCGATGATATCTGCCTTTGAACATCACATCGTTCAATTCACAGGGTGTTTGATAGCCGGAAAGTTCTCTGGCTTTGGCTTTCACATTCTCCAAATGAACGTCGCTATTTTTGCGGTTCTCCTTTACCCTGGCAATCAGTTCCACAGTCTCGCCTTTGTTGACACTGGATATCGTTTCGCCATTCAAATACGTTGCAAGTTGCCCGGTGGAAGTCACAACCAGTTCGTCCGGCTCCGATGTCTCCGGTTCAAAATCATCAACGTTTGTCGGCATATCGAATACTTCACCAAAAAAATGACAGATTGCATTCCTGTTCTTTGCCGTATATCCATGCCGGAAATCATCCTCCACCATGTTCAGATTTTCCGGTTTGCCGAACGCAAAATACGCTTTTTCAGCTTCCACGTACGTCTCCCTCACGCCGACAATATTGAAAAAATCCCGTGTGGTGGCAACGATGAGATACGGCTTCGGCGCGAACACTTCCACAAGATCCGCATGATCCAGCCCTTTCGCAACTCCGCCGATGAAAATCTGCTCGCCGTCCTGTGGTCCGATCATTCCCAGCACACGGCGCAAGTTGGTTATATATCCGCTGGGTGCTGCTGCTTTCACACGATCATCAAATGCCGAAATATAGGCAGTCTGCGTTCCGCCGCCGGACAGCCCGGTGACGCCGATCTTGCTCGTATCGACTTCGCCGCGGGTCATCAGATAATCGATCGCCCGAATGCCGTCCCACGTGAAATACCTCGCTGCGCTGGCTCCGGCAAGCAGCAATTGATTGTTAGCATACGAATGCTCCCGGGTCGAGCTCCCGACCGGCACGCCGACGCTCTCTTTTTCAGCATCGGTATATTGAATGCGCTCTCCCTGTCCCATCGGATCAAACGTAAAAACGATGAATCCCTGTTTAACGAGTTTGAGCAGCAGTGTCTGATAATATGGTCTGCGAAACGATTCCATCGAATGCCCGATGGCATAAAGAATCGCCGGGCGTTTGTCCGTGATTCCGTCAGGAATGAACAGGCAGCCCGTCACATAATAATTGGGCATCGATTCGAAAATAATTTTCTCGAAATGATATCCATCCTTCTGAACCACGCCCATAATCCGAGGATTTAGCGGCGTCTTTTCCGGAAATGGACCGACAATTTCCTGTAAAATCTTTCTGACATGCTGCTGTCTTTTTTGCCAATCGGATTTTGTATCCAGCCGGGCGATTTCCTCTTCCCGCATATCCAGATAATTGCATCCCTGATCATACAAATGAAGCTCGAGCAAATTTCCGGCATTGCTCCACTCCAGCCAGTCATCGAGTACTTCCAGGTTCTCCGGCTCATCCTGGGCGAATGTAATTCGTTGAGTGGAGATAATCATTAATAAAATTACCGCTCTCAATAAAATATTTCTTTTAAAATTCATATTTATCTCTACTGATCGATTTTCTTCTTTATTTTATCATTAAAATCTTTTTGTGTGCTTGTTAAGAACTTAAATATTTGTCATTCTGAGGAGTGGAGCGACGAAGAATCTTACTCCACGAAGCGTATGTCTTTACTTGGTTTCGTGGTAGGAGATTCTTCATGCGCCAAAAAGACGGCGCATTCAGAATGACATTTCCTCTGATTTTTTTGTAACTCTAGTACTTTGCAGCTATCCCTATCATTTATATCCTTCCCGCTTCTTCGATCTTGGATCATCTACCGTCTCGCCACTATTCAATTTGCCGTTAATCGCGTCCATTCGAAATGGCTGGCTGGCATCGTAAAAATCGATAGTCGTATCCACATCAGAAATCAGAATGCCCGGCTTGTTTGCTTCCAGTTTTCCGTTCACAAGTCCATCCGGCGTAATAAACTCGCTTGCCCAACCATATGGCGCGGATGAGTTATTTATGGAGATATAAAACGCATTCGTTCCTGCGCGAGCTTGCGCCGTAATCGGCATGATTTTCGGATGAATACAGTCGATGC
>WJJN01000258.1 GCA_014729735.1 Candidatus Zhuqueibacterota bacterium | reverse complement strand
GTTGTCGTCGGATTAAACGGATTGGGATAATTCTGATCGAGACTAAAAGCTGTGGGTTTCGTCGATTCCGAATTCAACATTTCAACAG
Source organism: Candidatus Zhuqueibacterota bacterium (assembly GCA_014729735.1). Taxonomy (GTDB): domain Bacteria; phylum Zhuqueibacterota; class Zhuqueibacteria; order Thermofontimicrobiales; family Thiofontviventaceae; genus Mariaggregatimicrobium. Next base: position 3,886 of record WJJN01000258.1, on the reverse strand, counting down.
ATGAAAGATCAGGTTCTTTGATGTCGTGATATTGGTTGATAGGGACATCAGTCAAAACTTGCTTGTAACCGAGCGGCCATCGTATGACTACCGAATCGACTTCGGTTTCGAATCCCAGTCCGAAATGCACCCAGGGATTATCCTGGCGCAGATAGCCGCTGCCGCCTTTGATGTAGCGCAGTTGCTTTTCTCCATCATTATAATAAAGTGTAATGAAGCTTCCCACTGCGTCACGGTTTGACTGAGTACCTTCCAGAATAAAGCCAACCCAATTTCCGCCGTTATCTGCTGCATTTTTGTATAAAATATGGCTAAATTCTGCCGAAGGAATGTAAATATCGAGGAAACCATCATTATTGTAATCAAAGAAGCCTCCACCGATGCGATCCCCCATTTTTGTAAGACCGACAAATTCCGCGACGTTCACAAATGCTCGTCCGCCATCTTCAAGTTTATCATTGACCAGGAGTACATCCATACTTTGATTCATATTCAACTGAACGAATATGTCCTGATCGCCGTCATTGTCAAAATCGCCGGTGGAAACACCGCGAAAACGATCCCGAACTAACGACAGCCCAACATCTGCGCTGATGTTAACGAAATACCCATCACGGTTTTCATAGAGTTCATTTTCCCCTTCTTCAGTTCTGCCAGTAACCTTGAAATAATCGAGGTCGCCATCATTATCATAATCGAAAAACTCTTTGTGGTTTGTCCACGTAACATCAGCAAGACCAAGCTCCTCTGTTGCATTTCGAAAAACACCGTCTTCGTTGATGAATAAGGCATGACGCGCGCTGATATCAGGATCTCCATCCATGTCCCAGTCTGTGAAAACTATCGGATTGATAAAATTATCGATACTTAATATCGTGCCATCGAGCCCGGCTTCGGTTGCTATATTGGTGAAATGATCCCCATCGTTGCGAAACAGATATAAGTTTGCATAATTCATTTGATAGACCAGGCAATCGAGATCTCCATCCAAATCGTAATCAGCCCATGCACAGACATTGTAATGCCAGTCGTTAACAAAGCCCGGAATTCCGTACCCTTCAAATCCCATTTCTGCTGAAACATCTGTCAATACATTGTTGTCATTTCTAAGGAGATAGATAGCGTCATTTGTACCAAAGCTGCAATCCTTATCCCCGTCATTATCATAATCTACCCAGACGACATTAAATGTCCGCTTCCCGCTCACATCTTCAATCGAAGCCAGTGGCGTATTCTGATCGGTAATGTCCGTAAATTGTCCTTCGGTGTTCGTGTACAGCCGGCTGTATCCAGGGCCGTTATATTTCAGAATATAGATATCAGCCCACCCATTTCTGTCGATGTCTACCAGGCATTCACCCCGCTTTGCAAAAGGCGCCACAGCTAATCCGACAGTATTGTTGTCCATGATTTCAAAATATGAAAGCTCTTGTGCGACCGTAATTGTTGCAGACAATAAAATTAGAAAAATGGTAATGACTGATAAAAACCTGACATGTGTTTTCATCTTAAAATTTCCTTATTTTATAAATGTCATTTTTTTAGATTGTGTAAAATTATCTGCTTCTAATTGGTATATGTAAATACCCGAGGCAACAATGTTACCCATGTTATTTCTGCCATCCCAATTAATCGTGTAATTGCCTGCTTCTTTTTCATCGCGAACTAGCGTTCTGATTTCTTTTCCGATCAGATCGTAGATTGTAAGCTTCACATGACTCGTTTTTGAGAGTGTGAAATTTATTGTTGTCGTCGGATTGAACGGATTGGGATAATTTTGAGCTAATCCGAACCCTGACGGATGTCCATTTTGAGATTCTTCGGATTTCACACCAGAAAGGTCTGGTTCTTTGATATTATTGTACTGATTGATTGCGACATCTGTCAATGTTTGTTTATACCCCAAGGGCCACCGGATGACAACCGAATCAATCGTCGTTTCATAACCAATTCCGAAATGTACCCATGGATTATCCTGGCGTAACCAGCCATTCCCGCATTTTGTGTAGCGAAATTGTTTTCCTTTGGCGTAGTAGAGTGTCACCGAACTTCCAACGGCATCACGATTTGAAACAGTTCCTTCCAGAATAAAACCAACCCAGTTTGCTTCATTGATTCCTAAATTATGATATAACAAGTGGTCATATTCAGCAGAAGGGATATAAATATCAAGGAAACCATCGCGATCATAATCGAAAAATCCACCGCCTTTTCGATCGCCAACTTTTTCAATGCCAACAAACCGCGCAACGTTTGCAAACACCCGTGATCCATCCTCCATTAAATCATTGACTAACAATAAATCCGGGCTTTCAAAAATATTCAGTTGGATAAAAATATCCTGGTCACCGTCATTATCAAAGTCACCAATCGACAATCCCCGATACCGGTCTTTCATGATTCCCAGTCCGACATCATCTGTTACATTTACAAACAGCCCATCTTTGTTTTCCCAAAGCTCATTTGTTGCCGTATTTTCTGCGGAGGGAGTGATTTTGAAAAAGTCCAGATCACCATCATTATCGTAATCAAAAAATTCCCGGTTCACTATCTCAGACAAATCACCCAGCCCAATCGAATCGCTTACATCGTGAAATACCCCGTCTTCATTCAGAAAGAAATTATAGCGGCCATGTAAATCAGGATCACCATCGCCGTCGATATCTTCCCACACCAGAGGATTTGAAAACGGTTCTTCACTTAATTCAGTGGAATCCAAACCGGCTTCTGAAGCAACGTCTGTAAACTGATCACCGTCGTTTCGGAATAAATATACATTTTTATTATTTTGCTGAAAAACAATACAATCAAGATCACCGTCCAAATCATAATCAGCCCAGCCGCCGACCATCAGATACCATGTTGCGATAAATCCCGGTGGTTGAGGTCCGATAAATCCCATTTCCTCAGCCACATCGGTAAAAACATTATCATCATTGCGAAGGAGATGTAAATGTAAATTTGTGCCAAAACTCAGGTCTTTATCCCCATCATTATCAAAATCTGCCATAACAGGCGTAAACGTGCGGATTCCTTCGATATCTTCGATATCCTCCAACGGAGTATTCGCAGTCACATCCGTAAACATGCCTTCATCATTTAAATAAATTCGGCTATAACCGCCACCGTTGTATTTCAAACAATAAATATCCTGCCAGCCGTTGTTATCAATATCAACAAGACATTGACCTGCTTTTGCAAAGGGAGCTACTGTCAATCCAACACTCTGATTGTCAATTTCTTCATAAGCTGATAATTCCTGAGCGATAGCATGAGTCCCCACAAGAACATAATAAGTTATTATTATAAACAGTATTAGCTTGCATGCAGATCTCAATTTGTACTCCTTATGATAGCATAAATTCCAAAGTATTCGTAAATAATAAATAATAATTTACTCGTCGCGTATTTCTAACATTGCCAGATAAATAGCTGTAATCGGTTGTCCCTTCTCATCGTTTTCATGAGATGAATAGTATGAAACCAATGCCGTGTTATCATTCAATTTTAAAAAGCCAGGATAAGAATTGTCGCCGCCGCTGGGCAATGCAACACATTCGTGAAGCTGATCATTGTCTAACCAGTAAAATACAGTTGTCTTAACGTCATCGACTTTCTTCCGCCCGCCGATGAGATAGTGTCCGTTCCACTTTACCACCAAGGGACCGCCGATATAAATGCCGAGATCTTTTCGATCCCATTCTTCGTATGGCGGATTCGATCTCAACACCTGGGCATTGGAATCCCGTCGGGCAACAGCTAAAACGCTTCCATCCGCTTCAAACAGGAAAGCAGTTTCATCTCCGCGCAATTCCTGAAATAGTGCTGCTTTCCGCCAGATCAGTCCATCATCGCTTTCCAGCATCGCAGATTCGGTGAATTTCTT
>WJJN01000025.1 GCA_014729735.1 Candidatus Zhuqueibacterota bacterium | reverse complement strand
GAGTGGCGGGATCACGGACTTCTTGCTTTTACGCTGAATTTGCAGGGCGGCAGTCCCACCGGCTATGGCAATAAAAACTGGATCAATTCGACTTTTGATGAAAAGGGAAATTTCAGACCTGCATACATCGATCGGCTCGAGCGCATTTTAGACCGTGCGGACGAGCTCGGAATGGTTGTCATTTTGGGATATTTTTATTTTGGTCAGGATCAGTATTTGGAAAATGAAGAGGCTGTCATCAACGCGGTGGATAATATCACACACTGGATTCTGGATAAAGGCTACAAAAATATTCTCATTGAGATCAACAACGAAACCAATATCCGCTATGATCACGAAATTCTGCAGCCACACCGGGTCCATGAGCTGATCCAGCGGGTTCAGAACACAGAGAAGGATGGATTCCGGTTGCTGACGAGCACGAGCTATGGCGGTGGCACGCTTCCCCGACCCAATGTCGTGAAAACTGCGGATTTTATATTAATCCACGGCAATGGTATGAACGATCCTGCACAAGTTCCAAAACTGGTGGAAGCTACACGCAATGTCGAAGGCTACACACCCAAACCCATCGTATTTAACGAAGATGACCATTATAATTTCGACGCGGACTCGAATAATCTTGTCGAAGCAGTTCGTTCGTATGCTTCCTGGGGCTATTTTGATTACCGAAGAAATGGCGAAGGTTTTGAACAGGGATTTCAGAGCGTACCGGTGGATTGGGGTGTCAATTCCGAACGCAAGCAGGACTTTTTCAATAAAATAAAAGAGATAAGCGGGTATTAGTAATTATTGAGAATTTGGAGCGTATTTTCCCTGTGCGCCTCAGGTGCATTTATGAAATGCATGTGCAATCCATAAATGGATTTTTCTCCGGAGGGAAGCGCCCTTACGCTGCCTCTATTTATTCCTGACGTATCGTTATATTTCAAAAACAAAGCGGAACTCGCGGAGTTATCTTCGATTTAAATAAAGGTATATCAATAAAGGAGGATATATCATGAAATATACCACAGCAATCGATGAAATATCTAACTGATTTTAAGAACTTTGTTGAAAGTCAAAATTAATTCATCGAATAATTATGGAGAACTGCCAAATCTGATGTCACAGGCAAATTTGGCAGTTCTTTCGCATTCGATTTATCGACCAGTAAATAAGAAAGCGAAAATCAGATGTAAATGCAAAACAGATGCAGGGCGTTACGCCGCTGCACTCTGCTGCGCATAACGGACACGCGAAACTTGCGAGGCTGCTCATCGATAACGGCGCCGATGTCAATACAAAAACGGACAAAGGGCAGACGCCGCTCCAAATAGCACGGGAGCGAAATCAATCTGAAACCGCTGCAGTGCTTGAAGAGTTCGGAGGGACGGAAGGATGAAAAGTATTGCAATTTTTGAAAAAAAATTGTAAATTGTATGCAAATCTAGTCTACTGAGATGAAAGAGATCGTCATGAAAGATAGAATGCTTCTCGAGCGAATCGTTATTGATCCAAAAATAATGGTCGGAAAGCCTGTTATTAAGGGTACGCGATTAACAGTGGAATATATACTTAATCTTCTGGCACATGGAGAAACTATTAATGATATTCTCCAGGAATTTGAGGGGATCAATGTGGCAGATATTCAGGCATGTCTTCTATTTGCTACCAAATCACTGGAAAGCTCGTCATTTATGCCGCTGGAATAAATAAAAGTATTTGACTTTTTGCATCGATTATGCTATAGTATTACATATAAAGCATCGAAGAGGAAATCGTTATGAATTCGGTTACAATTTCACCCAAATACCAGGTTGTTATACCGCGCAAGGTGAGAGATTCATTAAAATTGAAGCCAGGACAGAAACTGCGTGTCATTCAGTACGGAAAACGTATAGAGCTAATACCAGAAGTAAATATTTCAGAGATGCGTGGTTTTTTAAAAGGAATAAACACAGATTTTGATCGTGAGGGGGATCGGCTATGAACTTAGTTGATTCATCGGGATGGTTAGAATATTTTTCTGATGGATTAAATGCAGAAAGTTTTTCGGGACCTCTAAATGATTCAGAAAATCTAATAGTTCCGACAATTTGTCTATATGAGGTTTTTAAAATTGTCTTGCGCGAAAGGAATGAGGACGATGCAATGCAAGCACTTGCAGTAATGCAGCGAAGCAAAATAATTGAACTTACTTCAGAGATTGCAATCCAGGCTGCAAAAATTAGCTTCAAAAATAAATTGCATATGGCAGATAGTATTATACTCACCACAGCCTAAAATTACAATGCTACGATTTGGACTCAGGACAGCGATTTTAAAGATTTTCATGATGTAAAGTATTTTCAGAAATAAATGTTTAAGTATGAACCTTGCTGTCGACGTCAACTATACTCACCACACCGCCACTGCCGCTGGTATTTTATTTCATGAGTGGATTGATGAAGAGCCATCGAAACAATTGATAACCCAAATCAATAATGTCAATAACTACGAGCCGGGGAATTTCTACAAACGGGAGCTGCCGTGCATTCTGGCGCTGAT
>WJJN01000257.1 GCA_014729735.1 Candidatus Zhuqueibacterota bacterium | reverse complement strand
TAAATCTTTCCTGCAATCAAGGCAGTACCTTTTTTATTCGGATGCACACCATCCCGGTAATGATCCTCTTTCCCATTGAGAACAGAATAAAGATCGATCAGACGTACATCCGACTCGCTGGCAATTTTATCGATCATCGGAAGCATCTCCGATTCCAATCCGGTTTCGTCGGACGAATAAATGGGAATCGGATAGCAGATGTAAATTATCGGAGCCGGAGTAAGCTCTGCAAAACATGAGATGAGGTCTTTATAGTCCAGAACAAACTCCCTTTTGTGAAGCCAGTTATGTGCTTTTGTATCATTTGTTCCCAGCATGATCAACACTACATGCGGCTTGAATTCAATCGCTGCATGAAACTCGCGCTGATCCCAATACGTCTTGTCTCCCTTTTTTAGCAATGTTGCACCGTTTACACCGAAATTTTCAACATCCCAGTTATCGCCCAGCGACTGGTTTAACCGTGCAGGATAGGAATATTTGCCACGGTTCCAAATGTAGGCACCATACGTGATACTGTCACCAATACAGGCAATCCGCAATTTCTCCTCCTGATTTTTTTTATGACATGATAATAGAATTGTCAATGAAAAGCAAAATATCCAGAAATATGAGATTCTCTTCATAATAATGAAATGTGATTCGGCTTGGTGAATGAAGTAGTATTAAAATAATATTTTTTGACCATTATGTCAATGAAAAAATAGTTGCTTTTACGATTGCCTAGACAGATCTAACTAAAAACGTCCCCGTGCAATCAGGGACGTTTTAGATAGCTGAGCTTGGTTTTTGTACTTTTGATTGATATTCTATAAACTCCTGAGATAACTTTCCGCAATTGCTGAATACTCGCTTTCCGGAAAATCCTGCAGCAATTGTTCCAGATACTGCCTTGCGGTTCCCTGATCGCCTCTGCCAAAACAGCAGCGCGCAATCATTAGCAGTGAATCGTCGTATTTAGATGATTGGTCGTAGGAAAAAATATTTTGGAATGATTGAATTGCTGCTTCGTAATTTCCCAACCCGTAATAACACTCACCTATCCAGTACTGACAATTGCTCGCCAGACGGTGATTTGGATAAACCTCAAGCAGAGAACTGAAAATCGCGATTCCCTGTGCATAATCGCGTTCGTAAAATAACCGCAGCGCTTCCTCATAGCTAATTGAAAATTCGCCCACATCGACGTTTGACGCGACCTGATATGATGCTTCATTCACAGGTCGATACACTGCCTGCTGGAAATTACCGCTTTTGACCTGTTGCTGAAGTTCTTCCAATTTTTTCGCCTTATATTCCAGTTGTGATTTGAGCTCAGCAATCTCCGCCTCTTTTTGCCTAACCTGATCGTTTAATTTTTCCAAACGAGCTTTTAGTTTTACCAGTTGATCCACCTGCCCGTGCTCTTCCTCTATCGCTTCCGCCTCTTCAATTCCTTCGGCAAACTCATCAAATCCTAAATCTTCGTCTGTCTCCTCACTAAATCCTTCTTCGATTCCGACGAGCTCTGCAAGGACTTTTTCTTCATCCGACGATTCTTTTTTTCCAAATGAATAATTTACACCGAAGCGCAGGTTTGCATAACCGTCTTTCGCTGTTGCTGAATTGTCAAATCCTTCCAGGGCATCCGAGTTGGTGAAGCGATAATCTCCGCTTAAAAACAGGCTTAATTTCGGATTTAACTGATATTCGAAACCACCACCAGAGAAAATGGATGTCGCACTTTCTCGTTTATCCGGTAACGGAAAATCGTCTCTTTCACATTTGAATCGCATTAAACCGAGACCAAGATAAAAAAAGCTATTTATCTTATCTCCGATAGAAAATAAATTCGCGCCAAATTTGACATCAAAGGTGTACATGCTTGTGTAAAAGTGACTTTTATCAATATGAAACGTTCCATCGCTCAAAGATCCGTATCCGATTGAGGGCGAAATGAAAAATCGCCTGGACAATGGCAACTTGAAAAATACTTCAAAAGCCTCGCTCCAGCCGACATCTGTCCATGCTATATCTCCATTGAATAACTGTCCCCCTAAATTCATTCCTAAAGTAAAATTGCGTGGCTCTCCATCACTTGAATCGGGTTGCTGCTCAATTCCGCTAAACAGATCTGATTGATCATTACTGGAAATAGAATCACTGGGGAATCCCATGTAATCCGTTTCATCCTCAAATACTTCAGAACTGTCTTCGATTGATTCAAATAATTCAAATAAATCCTGTGCTGATAACTGTACCGGTATCGCAAAAATTAAAGCCATAATCAGCAATTCTGTAATCTTTTTGAACATAATTGTCCCTGCTCGGTTAATTTGACACATATGACATTAAGGTAATTCAATTACTGTTTGATGCATACAATATATATGCCACTGACAAATCACCAACATATGGACAATTATCGTTTGCTTGAATCAATATATAGTACTTCTAAATTTCGATCAATTTCGTTTTTGAGTTCGCTTTGTTTCAGAATGATACGAATTTGAAAGTCAGCGAAATCTTTATTCAGACTTATATGTCACTATTCTACGCTTTTTCACCTGAAGCCAGCAATATTTCTTCGGCGTCGGAATTTTGAAAGAGACTCACCTCGCCTGCATAGAGAGTCACCCGCAGAAGCATTCTGAAAAACATGTACAATTGCTGTACCAGGAATAGGAATATAATCACCAGTGCATTGGGCAGTGTCAGCACGTCGGCGATGAGATTGTAAATGATCAAAACGATGATACCGGCGACGATGATGAGCAGCATGAGTCCGCCGGTCCGCAGCAGATTTTTGAAGACGAACAGGAATCCCGTTTTCAAAGCGAGTAACATTTTTGATTCATCGTTTTCCACAACATAGATGCGTGCGTAATCGAAGATCATTACTGAAAGATAGAAACCGCTGTATCGCAGAATAACTTTCAGCCAGCCACCCCAGTACAGTATATTTTGATAAGGATCGCTGCCCCAGATGAGCCGCTGAATTCCTTTCACCAGAAGCGGCGGCAGCAGGATAAAAGCAAGAAATACCGGGATCGTGAATAATCCCAATCTGATGAATCTTCCGAAATAGCGGGCGGAATCTCCCCAGAATCGAACTGGTTGGAAGGTTTCTCCGGTTACAAAAATCGAAAATGCACCGCCGGATAAAAATAACGACAACAGCAGATATACTATGGGGACAGTAGTTAGAAACGCAGATATCGCAGGTAAAGCGTCTTTGCTGTACGCTAGAAATTCGAGCAGGAAATTGAAATCAAAGCGACCGGCTAACTGTTCTCCCCAGAGGGTGTTGCCAATCATTTTGCTTACAGGAGCACGGAACGGAAGCATCAGCAAAACACCAAAGAGTAAATTAAATAGATAAAATATATATACAATCCGCATATTCCGGCGCACTTGTTTAAAACCATTTATTATACTTTTTACAATCATTTTATCCCTCTGATTTTTATAATTTCGATTGGATTAAAGTCTCAGGCTCAATCCTGAAAACAGATTAAGAAATTCCGGCTGATCCATTAAGAACTGCATCCAGAACATCCATCGGATTGCCAGTTTGTTCACTCCAATGGTATTCGTTTCCACTGTCTTGCTGTTGTTGTGAAATTTGACATCCAGCAATATTTTTTCGTCCGGATCGACGGTGGCATATGCCAGCTTCGTCGGTTTGATATATTCCAGCTTTTTCCAGTAATCCCTGCCATCCCATTTTTCTTTGACGATGTCACCATTCTCAAAAACGACTTTTATTTCTACCGGAAACTGGAATTCACCCAATCGGCGGATTTTTACAAGGCTATAGTACATTTCGGGTTCGTCTTCTTCTTTCAACGAGTCTATTGTTGTTTCTTCGGAAGCAGAATCGTTTGAAACGGTATCCTGTTCCGGAATTTCATTCTCAGTCGAATCCTCTTCAAGGGCATGCTCAACAGATAATGTGAAATCATATCCTTTATCTTTTTTGATTTTTTTTGTTATGACCCGATCAACCGAATAATCCAGAACGTAATTCGTAAACAATGCCTGATCGAAAAACCAATCCAACTTCTGACCCGCTACCTCATTGGCGACATCTATAAAATCCTGCGTTTTCGGATGTTTGAATTTCCAGCGCTCGAAATAGGTGCGCATCAGTCGATCCATTGTTTCCTGTCCCAGATAATTCTCCAGCGTCAGCAGCACAAGCGCCGGGCGAGGGTAGTTATTTACCGCATAACTGCCGTTGGAATAATATTCCCAGGCTTTTTTGACAATCGGATCCAGATCGGGACGCCCGATATAAGATGCTCGCTGGAAATGAGTATCATTCAATTTGATTCCAAATATATCGAGCATATCCCCGTTTAGTCCGTATTCGGCAGCCATTATCTTGTTTTCACTGTATGAATTGATTCCTTCATCGAGCCAGGGTTCTTCGAATTCATTGGATGCGACAAGATGATACCAGTAATTGTGACCAAATTCATGAATGATCACCATTTCCGGAAGGCGGATTCCATCAGGCATGCGGTATGAAGTTCCGGCGGTAATCAGCGTCGGATATTCCATTCCACCGGAACCGCTGGCTTTGCGCCGCGGATCGACGACAGTCAAATTCGGAAAGGGGTAATCACCGTACCAGTTTTGAAAATATTCCACGCCTACTTGCGCCGCTTCCAGATAACGCTCTCCCTGATTTACATGATCCGGCTGCATCAGCACGCGGATGTCCACATCCTGCGCCGAGCCTGTGACTTCCACAAATTCAGGACTGGTTGTCCATGCAAAATCGTGCACATCTTCTGCATGATAAAAATGCGTGGCTGTGCCGTCGCCGTTATTGGTCACCTCGACTTCGATGCCGGTTGCACCAACAATATTATCTTCAGGCACGGTCATTCGGACATTATACATTCCGAAATCTGCAAAAAATTCTGAATTACGGTGAAACTGATGACAATTCCACTCTCCATCGATGTAAACTCCTATTTTGGGAAACCATTGTCCGACGAAGAAATATTCGTCCTTAGCGCCCGTTCGCGCAAATGGCGGCTGCGGCAGCTTTGCTGTAAAATCGATGTCAAGTCGGATCGAACCTCCCGGGGGAATGGATTCCGGCAAAGACAACCGGAAAACCGTTTTATCAAATTCATTATCATCATCCGGATGAATAAATTCTATCCGCCCGGTCAGATCGACTCCGGAATCTAGCATGATTTTATCGACTTTGATGAAGCCCCATCCATCCTCATCCATTTTGAAGTTACGATGACTGCCGCCTGATTCTTGCATGAATGTGGATTGATTGTTACGAAAACCATTGAGATAGAGATGAAACTGAAGTTCATCGATAACATCCGGCGACACGTTTTTCCACGTCAATCGCTCCTTGCCGAAAAGCAATTTTTTTTCAACATCCAAGCGCACATCAATGTTATAATTAGCGATGCGCGGGGATAACGGCTGCTCGAAAATTACCGGCTGCGCTGATAATTTCGGCGTAACAAACGCACACAGCAACACTCCGATCAACAAAATTGCCGATCTTTTATGAATCATTTTTCCTCCTGGTTTTTGATTATCTCTTATATATCAAAACGAGCTCCCCCGAATAAATACTTGAGAATACATGTATCCACGGACTGCAGCACTGCATCTGGTTGGCTGCGATTAAAACTTTAGAATTGAATCGTGTGTAGAGTGTTAAAAGATAGAGAAAAGAAAGAATCGGGGATTGTCTGATATTAATCATAAACAAAAATCCACCGGTTAGAAAAGCCTTCTGAAATTCAGATTTGCAGAAGGCTTCACTTTTATATTATTTATTTTTCATTTTTTGTTCGATTTTTGCCCACGAATCCCGAAGCGTTACTGTGCGGTTAAAAACGGGATGTTCCAGAGTTGAATATTTACTGTCCACACAGAAATATCCCTGTCGCTCGAACTGGATCAAATCACCGGTCTTCGCGGCTGCCAGGCTCGGCTCCAGTTTGCAATTTTTCAGGATCTGCAGCGAATCCGGATTGATGAATTCTGTGAATCCCTTCTCCTTGTGACCATCCGGATCCGGCACATTGAACAGGCGGTCATATAATCGAACTTCTGCATCGAATGCGTGTTTTGCCGAAACCCAGTGCAGCGTGCCACGCACCTTACGCCCATCGGGAGAATCGCCCCCGCGGGTCGCCGGATCATACGTGCAGCGCAGCTCCACGATTTCTCCGTTCTCATCCTTGATCGCTTCCTGGCAGGTAATGTAATATGCATAGCGCAATCGAACTTCCCTTCCCGGAGCCAGGCGGTACCATTTCTTCGGCGCTTCTTCCCGAAAATCATTCCGCTCGACATAGAGCACTCTGGTAAACGGAACCTTGCGCGTTCCCGCAGTTTCATCTTCCGGATTATTGATGGCATCCAGCAATTCATCCTGATCCTCGGGATAATTGGTGATCACCACTTTCAGCGGATTGAGCACTGCCATGAAACGCGTTGCCCGTTTATTCAAATCTTCGCGGATGGCATGCTCCAGCATTGCCACATCCACGATGCTTTCCCGCTTCGCCACGCCGATGCGGTCGCAGAAATTGCGAATGGCAACCGGCGTGTAGCCGCGACGTCGCAAGCCGGAAATCGTTGGCATGCGCGGATCGTCCCAGCCATCGACATAGCCATCCTGTACCAGCTTCAGCAATTTGCGTTTGCTCATGATCGTGTACGATAAGTTCAACCGTGCGAACTCGATCTGCTGCGGATGATAGACTTCCAGCTCATCCAGAAACCAGTCGTACAGAGGGCGGTGATCTTCGAATTCCAGCGTGCAAATCGAATGGGTAATATTTTCGATGGAATCTTCAAGACCGTGCGCCCAGTCATACATCGGATAGATGCACCATTTATCGCCGGTATTATGGTGACTCGCATGCACGATGCGATACATCACCGGATCGCGCATGTTCACATTTGGCGATGCCATATCGATTTTCGCTCGCAGCGTTTTCGAGCCATCCGGGAATTCGCCGCGGCGCATGCGATCGAGCAAATCCAGATTCTCCTCCACCGAGCGATTACGGTAGGGACTATCCACGCCCGGCTCTGTTAGTGTACCTCGAGTTTCCCGAATTTTTTCCGGCGGCAAATCGCAGACATACGCTTTTCCTTTTTTGACTAAGTCTACCGCGTATTCATAAAATTTATCGAAATAATTTGATGCAAAAAGCAAACGGTTTTCCCAATCTGCTCCCAGCCAGCGGACATCTTCAATAATTGAATTCACATATTCTTCGCTTTCCTTGATGGGATTGGTATCATCAAAGCGCAGGTTGAATTTGCCGTTGTAATCACGGGCAAGCCCGTAATTGAGGCAAATCGATTTCGCATGACCTATATGCAAATAACCATTGGGCTCCGGTGGGAAACGGGTGTGCACCCGCCCATCATACTTGCCGGTCTTTAAATCTTCTTCAATGATCGCCCGGATAAAATTGGTAGGTTTACCGGAATTCGGCGCCGGGGCTTCTGGATTCTCTTTTTCCTTGATTCTTTTCCTGTCGTCCTTCTCAGAATTCGAGCGACTCATACATTCTCCTTACTTGATGGCTATCGTAAAATGATAAAACATCATAATATAAGACTTTTTTGAACAGATTGCAAGTGGTTTGATGGGAATTACTCG
>WJJN01000256.1 GCA_014729735.1 Candidatus Zhuqueibacterota bacterium | reverse complement strand
GGTCGCGGGCTTGTTTGCGTGGCAATGACCGAGGAGCGCCTGGAAGAACTGAATTTACATGCGATGGTGAATGAGAATACAGCGAGTCACGGAACCAAGTTTACTGTATCTGTAGATGCACGGCGAAACATTTCCACCGGCATTTCAGCATTCGACCGAGCCGAAACAATCAGGACCTTGATTGACAGCGAAACTCGTCCGCGGGACCTGGCACGACCGGGTCATATTTTTCCGATTAAAGCTGAAAAAGGAGGCGTTCTGAGCAGAGCGGGACACACAGAGGCAGTGGTTGACCTGGCAAGATTATCAAATTTGTATCCCTCAGGCGTGCTTTGTGAAATTATGGATGATGACGGAACAATGGCGCGTGTGCCGAAACTGATGAAGATCGCCAAGAAACATGACTTAAAAATTATCACTATTAGAGATTTAATCGAATACAGGCGAATACATGAAAAGCTGATCACCAGAAAAGCCACTACACGCTTTCCGTCGAAATATGGCAATTTCATATTGCATTTATATGACAGCGCAATCGATGATCATCATCATCTGGCAATCGTGAAAGGAGACGTGGCAACCGATGAACCGGTGATCGTAAGAGTCCATTCGCAATGCCTAACCGGCGATATCCTCGGCTCGCTGCGATGCGACTGCGGCGATCAGTTGCAAAACGCAATGGAGATGATCGAAAAAGAGGGACGCGGAGTTTTGCTCTATATGCGGCAGGAGGGGCGCGGTATTGGCTTATCAAACAAGATTATGGCATATCAATTACAGGATAATGGTCGCGATACTGTGGAAGCCAATGAAGAATTGGGTTTCAAAGCAGACTTGCGGGATTACGGAATCGGAGCACAGATTTTGGCAGATTTAGGGATCAAAAAAATCCGCCTGCTGACGAACAATCCCCGTAAAATCGTCGGGCTGAAGGGATACGGGCTTGAAGTCGTCGAGCGCATTCCCGTTGAAGTGAATCCCAACGAAAACAATGCCCGTTATCTGCAAACCAAGCGCGACAAGCTTGGGCATTTAATTTTGAATGGTGATATAAAAATTACTTGTGATTCATTCGAATAAAATCACAGATCGGAGGAATTATGCCGAATATTATTGAAGGCAAGTTAGTTGGCAAAAATAAAAAATTTGGTATCGTGGTCAGCCGGTTTAATGAGTTCATTTCGACGAAGCTGGTAGAAGGTGCCTTGGATTGTCTTCATCGTCATGAGGTACTGGATACAAACATCGATATTGCCTGGGTTCCCGGCTCGTTCGAGATTCCGTTAGCTGCAATGAAAATGGCAGACAGCAATAAATATGATGCCGTTATATGTCTGGGTGCAGTTATTCGGGGAGCGACACCACACTTTGATTACATCGCTGCCGAGGTAACAAAAGGAATCGCACATACAAACCTGCAAACCGGTGTGCCCACAATTTTCGGTGTGATCACAACGGATACGCTTGAACAGGCAATCGAACGCGCCGGCTCGAAAGCGGGCAACAAGGGATGGGACGCTGCATTAGCCGCAATTGAAATGACAAATTTGATGAAAACACTACCATAATCCGGGGATTTCAGATGCAAAAAATTGTTGTTCTGGGAGCTGGGATGGTTGGCAAAGCCATTGCCAGCGATTTGTGTTATGATTATGATGTAACCGCCGTAGACATCAATGAAGCTGCACTACAGTCGCTCGAATCGAATTTTCCGCTGAAAATCCAATCCGTTGATCTTTCAGATTCTGCAAAGGTTAAAACTATTGTGAAAGATTTCGATCTGGTGATTGGCGCTGTGCCTGGTTTCATGGGCTTTCAGACGCTGGAAACGGTAATTTCAGCGGGAAAGAATATTGTCGATATCTCCTTTTTTGATGACGATCCATTCAAACTCGACGATCTCGCAAAAAAGAAGAATGTGATCGCGGTTATGGACTGCGGAGTCGCTCCCGGAATGAGCAATGTATTATTGGGCTACCATGATGCCCGCATGCAGGTCGATAATTTCGAATGCTATGTCGGCGGGCTACCGGTGGTGCGCTCGCTGCCTTTTCAGTATAAAGCGCCATTCTCGCCAGTCGACGTCATCGAGGAATACATTCGTCCGGCACGATTCGTCGAAAACGGAAATCTCGTCATCAGACCTGCACTTTCCGAACCGGAGTTGATGGAATTCAGAAACATCGGAACGCTGGAAGCCTTCAACACCGATGGTCTCCGCACGTTACTGAGCACCATGAAACATATTCCGAATATGAAAGAGAAGACATTGCGTTATCCCGGGCACATTGAATTAATGCGCGTATTCCGGGAAACAGGATTTTTCGATGAAGCACCTGTGGAAATCAACGGAACCTCCATTCGTCCGATTGATTTCACTACAAAATTATTATTTCCCCAATGGAAGCTGCACAAAGATGATTATGAATTTACAGTGATGAAAATCATTATCAGTGGCAAAGAAGATGGAAAAGATGCCCGCTATGAATACCATTTGTTCGACCGATTCGACCCGCGCACGGAAACAAGCTCCATGGCACGAACAACCGGGTATCCCTGCACCGCTGTCGCACGTTTGATCCTGGAAAAACAATTTGCAAAGACCGGGATCAATCCACCGGAGTTCATTGGCGCCGATGAAAACTGCTTCAATAAAATTCTCGCCTATCAAATGAACCGCAATATTTATTACCGGCTTTCATAATCTTGTGTAACAAGCCGCTCTAAAACATACCAGTAGAATATTCGCTGTCTGCAAAATGTAACTCTCCATTAACCATTTGTTAACATATTTGACCGATATATTTAAACCGGAATCGATATATTTGAAAAATATTTTGTTTGAGACATTTTATTACAAATTAGAAAGACAAGATGTTTCCGGGAAAACAACTCAATATCAAAATTACCGATTTATGCAATGCTGCCTGTTCGTTTTGCGGATACAATCGAAATGAATATCAGAAAAAAATCAAGCAGGGTTATCGACCCTTTAAACTGGATGTACCGGATTTCATATCAAAATTCGAGCAGTTGAAGAAGAAGGGCATTCGAAAATTTCACATTACCGGCGGCGAGCCCTTCATGCATCCGCAAATCAGGGAATTTATTGCTGCTGCCAAGTCCAATGATTTTACAGTAAACACAGGTACAAACGGCTCACTCATCACCGAAGAATTAGCTGCATTCCTGAGCGCCGTAAAAATTGATTATCTCTGGCTTTCGCTAGATACCTTTCCCCTGCAAGCACATCTGGAGCACCGAGGCTTTCAGCATATCCGGGAAAAATTCGAGCGCGGTATCGAACTGTTGCAGCAGTATCGGATCAATTTTTTCGGACAGACAGTTATTTCGCACGTTATTCCCAAAAAGAGCGGACTTCCGGCTATAGAAGGTCACATCGATTATTATCTGGATAATTACGGAATTCGCCGTTTCGTTTTTTCCTACCCCATGTGTCGTCCGGAAACAGATATTGCAGCAGCACATCTGGCGACACTTGGTTCGGATTCAGTTTCTTTTTCAGAAACCGAGTTAGCCGCGATCTATAAAAAAATTACCGAGATTAAAACCCGGCGTAAAGATATCCAAATCGTGAATCCATATTTATCATTGTACAACCAGATGCAGCATTTGCAGCATCAGCCGGATATTTTTCCGTGCTTTGCGGGACGCGATATTTTCTTTTTAGGGGATGATCAAACCACGCTGCGCCCCTGCTATTTTTATAGCGACCGCCAGGTAGACATGATCAATGATGAACATCTTATGGAAGATTTGAATTATGAGTCATGCCGCAATTGTCAGGATGAGTGTTTTCGCGATCCGAGCATCATATATTTTGTGCGGCACTATCCGGCTCGTTTTTTCAGAAATGCATTTAAAAATCCACACATTCTAAATTATACGATTCGAGATATTTCCGATATCATTAAAAGCAGGGGGTATCGTGAAACATAAGCGAATATTGTACGGAATTCAGGGGGAAGGACGCGGGCATGCATCCCGCAGCTTGCATATTATCGAACAACTTCGGCAGCGCGGTTACGATGTATGCATTTTTGCCGGCGGCGATGCACTTTCCATTATCAGGGAACATAATGTGCCATTTCGGAATGTACCGGTATTCCGCTTCTCGCATGATGAAAAAGGAGCTGTCAGTATCTTCCGCACATTTCTCAGCAATTTTTCACAGTTCCTGGGCGTATTGTTCCAATCCGGTAAACGATACAAGAAAATTCTCAGAGAAGTAAAAAATTTCGATCCGGATTTTATAATATCTGATTTCGAACCCTATCTATCCAGAATTGCCTATCGGCTGGGAATACCTTCGATGGTAATCAACCACCAAAATTTTCTTATCGAGTCCCGGCTTCCGCAGTTTCGATCCCTGCGTAAAAAGATAAAACTGTGGTTGCTGCAAATTTTCATTCGGCTGTTTTCATGTAAACCGGACAAAATTATTGTAAGTGCATTTCATCATTTTCCTGCTCAAAATAAATCGAACGCTACTTTTGTCGGACCCTATATTCCTGAAAATATCCGCACCGCTCACATCAGCGATGGCACACATTTCACGGTTTATCTGAAAGAACCGCATTACATCGATTTCATTCTTCCGGTTATCCGAAATTTAACCGAATTCTCTTTCGAAATTTTTTCCAACTGGAATCAAATAGCAAACCAACTTCCCAATTGTGAGCGTATTACCTTTCGTTCTATCAGCCGGAAAAATTTTCTCGATTCGCTGGCATCATCAAAAGCTCTGCTGACCACCGCTGGCAATCAAGTCATTGGGGAAGCGATTTATCTTCAAAAGCCGATTTTTGCATTTC
>WJJN01000255.1 GCA_014729735.1 Candidatus Zhuqueibacterota bacterium | reverse complement strand
GAAGTTGATGATCCGAATTTCGGGATCAACATCGATATCGGTCACAGTTTGATCGCCCGTGAGAATGTGGAAGATCAGATCGCGCTGGTACTGCGTTATAAGAAATTATTCCACACACATTTCGATGATAATGATCAACAGGCAGATGCGGATATTCCGCCCGGATCGGCAAATTTTATTCGATTGGTTAGTATTGTCTATATGCTGGATCAAATGAATTACGACGGCTGGTTTGGTCTCGATTTGTTCCCGTACCGCGATGATCCGATTGATTTTATGAAATTGTCTGTTGAAAATTTGAGACTGGCTCAAAAGGTGGTTAAGTTAATGAATGAAAAAGGAGCCAAAGAATTGCGAGCAAAAGGTACCGACGGTCCGGCGATGTCTCGATTGATCCGCGAGTGTATTCGTGAAGCCTGATGGTGTCGATCCAAAATGGGATTGGTTTGTGGAATGCCGGACGGGCAAACGCGAATTTTGCATCATTTATAAAAATTAAAATATCTCTGGGGAGGATTCAATATGAAAAAAATAAAAGGACCGGGCATTTTTCTGGCTCAATTTTTACGTGACGAGGAACCATACAATAATCTCGAAAATATAGGAAAATGGTCGGCTGATCTGGGATTTAAAGGCGTTCAAATACCAACATGGGATGATCGTGTCTTTGATTTGAAACAAGCATCAGAATCAAAAGGATATTGTGATGACATTCTTGGAAAGCTGAAGGAATCAGGATTGGAGATTGCAGAACTATCTGCTCATTTACAAGGACAGATGTTAGTTGTTCATCCGGCGTACTCAGTTGCTTTTCAGGGATTTCACCCTAAAGGACAAAGCGACAGTGAGCGCACTCAATGGGCGGAAGATCAAATAAAAATGGCGATAAATGCTTCTGCAAAAATGGAATTGACAAGCGTTCCTGTTCTTTCAGGCGGATTAGCCTGGCACATGGTATATCCATGGCCTCAACGTCCCGAGGGATTAATTGAAATGGCTTTTGAAGAGATGGCGAAACGCTGGAAACCGGTTCTCGATTTAGCACAGGAAAATGGAATTTCCATTTCTTACGAACTTCATCCCGGTTCCGATTTATTCGATGGCGCCACTTTTGAGATGTTTTTAGATGCTACAGACAATCATCCGGCAGCCTGTCTTACTTATGATCCCAGTCATTTTGTTCTACAACAACTTGATTATCTGCAATTCATTCAACTTTACGGAGAAAGAATCAAATCATTTCATGTGAAGGATGCTGAATTCAATTCAACAGGTAGAGTTGGCGTATACGGCGGTTATCAATCCTGGATAAATCGTGCCGGACGTTTTCGTTCGTTGGGTGATGGGCAAGTGGATTTTAAACGAGTTTTCTCTTTGCTAACGGAAGCCGGATATGATGGATGGGCTGTGCTGGAATGGGAATGCTGCATCAAAAGCCCGGAACAGGGAGCAAGAGAAGCTGCACCTTTTATAAACGAGCACATCATTGAAACAACAGAAGTCGCGTTCGACGATTTTGCAGGGGGAGAGACGGATGTAGAGATGAACAAGAAAGTTTTGGGTCTTCAATAAAAAGCTAAAGGGAGTTATTTTATGGAATCATGGAACCGTAAACTTCGCATGGGAATGGTCGGCGGCGGACAGGGCGCTTTCATCGGCGGCGTTCACAGAATGGCGGCGGCGCTGGATCAGCAAATCGATTTTGTTGCCGGATGTTTTTCACGGGATTTCGAAAATACGGAAATTACCGGGAAAGAACTCTACATCGATCCGAATCGCTGTTACAGAACATATCAGGAAATGGCAGAAAAAGAAGTGCAATTGCCGGAGAATGAACGGATAGATTTTGTCTCTGTCGTCACGCCGAATGCATCGCATCATGCCATTTGTAAGGCATTTCTGGAAGCCGGCATTCACGTTGTTTGCGATAAACCAATGACATGCACTGTTGAAGAAGCAGAGGATCTTGTGCGATTAGTTGAGGAGACAGGACTTGTCTTCGCTCTGACGCATAATTATACCGGACATCCGATGGTGCGCCATGCCCGAAAACTGTTCCGAAGCGGAGAAATGGGTGAGATCCGGAAGGTGATCGTTCAGTATCTCCAGGATTTTCTGGCATATCCGCATGAAAAAGAGGGACAGAAACAGGCGCTCTGGCGTGTGGATCCGCAGCAATCGGGACTCGTTGGAACAATGGGTGATTGCGGCACACATGCAGAGAATTTGCTGCAATATATTACCGGAGAGGACATCAGCGAGCTATGTGCGGATTTTTCGACATTTCTGCCGGATCGTGAGTTGGAAGAGGATGCCAACGTTTTAATTCGATTAAAAGGCGGCGGTAAAGGTCTGATCACGGTCAGCCAAATTGCTACCGGGGAAGAAAATAATTTACGTATTAAAATTTATGCATCCAAAGGCGCGATTATCTGGGAACAGGAAAATCCGAATTATTTACCGCTGTATCGTTATGGCAAGCCAAGGGAAATATTGACCCGTGCAAGCGGCTATTTATCAGAAGATGCTGCACATGCCACCCGGATACCCACCGGTCATCCGGAAGGTTATCTAGAAGCGTTCGCGAATATTTATGTGGGCATTGTCAAAGCTATCCGCAGTCATCTCGGCGGCAATCCGATGAAAATCGACGAATATGACTTTTCGACAGTTTACGATGGATTGAGGGGAGTACAATTCGTTACAAGAGCGGCGGAATCAGCAAAAAAAGGTTCTGCCTGGATTAAAGTCTAAGCATGGCACAAGGAGATCGTAAGTTTGCTTTTATTTCAGATAGAATCTATAATTTTATCCGTTATGGGGAGAAAAGACACACCTCTGTAGAAAAACATCCCTCAAAATGGATAAAAAGTTCTTGACAAGCAAAAATTTTTTTTGTATATTTTACCCTCATGATTTTACTGGTTCGCTCGCGTTAACAAAATTTAATTATACACGAATCTCGTTTAATGAAATTTTGTAAGCTAACAGAGGAATTTTTCAATGAACTCCAATCGTAAATGGAGTAATAATCCTTTCTTTCTGTTTCATCACTGCGACCAACTTCTATGTATCCAACTTGATGCGAAATTTTTCTTATATCCATATATCAGGAGATTTACTACATGACAGACCAGTATCTGCCTGTGTTGTTGTATATCTTGATTGCCGCAGTCACCGTTGCATTAATACTAATTTTAAACGCGATTTTTGGTCCCAAGGCAAAACACCGCAAAGATTTTCCATCCAAATCAACTCCATTCGAATGTGGATCCGATCTTCTTGAAGAAAATACCCGCCGTGTCAGCATACGTTACTACCTGATAGCTCTGTTGTTTGTGTTATTCGATTTGGAGGGAATCTTATTATACCCATGGGCTGTTGTTGCCAGATCATTAGGTAGCATTGCAATAATTGAGATTTTCATATTTCTCTTTTTTCTGGTAGTTGCATTCATTTTTGCATATAAACGAAAAGCACTGGATTGGAGGTAGTAATTAATGGTCGATCAACTCCCTGAAAATGTCGTTACAACAAAAATCGATAAGTTTATTGGCTGGGCTCGAAGCTATTCCTTGTGGCAATATGTTTTTGGAACCGCGTGTTGTGCAATGGAATTCATGTCTGTCAGTGCCTCGCACTATGATACCGACCGTTTTGGTGCTGCCATGCCCCGATATTCTCCCAGGCAATCGGATATGCTGATGGTAGTCGGAACAATTACTCACAAACAGGGACCTGTATTGCGTCGTATCTGGGAGCAAATGGCTGATCCCAAGTACGTCGTCGCCGTTGGAGTGTGCGCGGTAAGCGGAGGCTTCTATCGAAATTATGCTACTGTTCAGGGTTGCGATAGGATTATCCCTGTTGATGTATATATTCCCGGATGTCCCCCTCGTCCGGAAATGATTCTCGATGGTATTATGGCATTGCAAGAAAAAATACGAAAATCCAAGCAATATCTATAAAAGGTAGATTTCATGCAAAATTATTGGTTACTCAAAGATGATTTAAAAGATCTCTTTGAATCGTTTCCCGCAGCAACATATGAGGAACAGTTTTCTCAGGTAAGTATCAGAATCCCGAACACCGAGCTCGAGAAAGTGTTCGACTATCTGAAAGATCACAAAAAGTTTCCAATGGATATGCTGACCGATGTTACTGTCGTAGATTATCTTACAAGTGATTATGCCGAAAAGCCGAATGTAACCGGAAGAGAAGAAGACTTATATTCCGATAATCGCTTTGACGTGGTGTATCATTTTTATTCGATGAAAACGAACAAAAGGCTTCGCTTGATCACAAATTGCGGCGGTGAGCAACCGGAGTTGCAAAGCAGCTATAAATGGTGGACTGCGGCGAATTATATGGAACGCGAAATTTTCGATATGTTTGGAATCAAGTTCAAGGGACATCCTGATTTGAGAAGAATTCTGTTATATGAGGAATTCGAAGGTTTCCCATTACGAAAAGATTATCCGACGATGGGGGAACAACCCAGAATCACGTTACGAAATCCGGAGCAAAATAATGGCACAAGCTGATTTCCCGGCAAAATATAAAGTTGAAGAAGTAAAAAAGCGTAAAGAATTACTTGAACTACCAATAGCCAGTCCTCACGATAAACCAATCAAAGTAAATATTGGTCCATCCCATCCGGCGATGCACGGCACAATAAAAATGGTGGCAGAATTAGTCGGCGAAACCATCGTAAATATCGATGTCGAGCCTGGCTTTTTGCACCGGGGTTTCGAGAAAATGATGGAGAACCATAACTACGTGACCTCGTTGCCCTATACTGACCGCCTGAATTATGTGTCCGGCTTTATAAATAATTTCGGCTATGTCGGTACCATGGAAAAGATGTTTGGTATCGAAATTACAGAACGCTGCGCCTGGCTGCGCACCTTGTTTGCCGAGCTTTCACGGATCACGGATCATTACACCTGCCAGGCTGCTATCTGCAGCGAATTAGGCGCAATGACACCGTTCCTGTATTTCATGCAGGCTCGTGATTATCTGTGGGAGCATTTCAACTGGGCAACCGGAGCAAGACAAACATACAGTTACGCCCGCATTGGTGGATTAGCCCGCGATGTTTCGGATGATTGGCTTAAGAAATGCAAGGACATCCTGCTATCAAATATCCCATTGTTAAAAGATATTCACGGCATGCTGGATAAAAACCGTATCTTCCTGGACAGGCTACATGGTGTAGGCGTTATTTCTGAAGAAGAGGCAATCAACGCCGGAATTACCGGTCCTTTTTTGAGATCCACAGGATCGAATTATGACGTGAGAAAAGCGATGCCTTATCTGAAATATAATGAGCTGGACTGGGAGGTACCTACCGGAAAATATGGTGATAATTACGACCGATATTATGTGAGGATGCGCGAAATCGAGGAATCTTTTAAAATATGCATGCAGTGCTTCGAAAGAATTCCCGAAGGTCCGATCAATTCAGATGATTATCAGGCGCATCTTCCGGATAAAGAAGAGGTTTATAATTCCATCGAAGGAATTATCAATCATTTTAAAATAATTATTGAGGGTCCGAGAGTACCGAAGGGCTCCATTTACAATGCTGTGGAAGGAGCTAACGGCGAACTGGGATTCTTCCTGGTTTCGGATGGCTCCGGCTCTGCCTATCGTTTGCATGTTCGAGCTCCCAGTTTTCTGATTATGGGAACGCTGGATAAAATCATTATCGGTCATCAGTTAGCCGATATTATCCCGATTTTCGGCACCGTTAATATGGTCGGTGGCGAATGTGACCGTTAATCCATTTAATCTAATAAAGGTTTTATAATGGAATTCACCGAAGCTGAATTGAAACAACTCGAGCAATTAAGAACCAGATATCCTGATAACAGATCGCTGACTCTCCCGTGCATGTGGATGATCCAGAAGCGCGAAGGTTTTATCTCGAATGAAGCCTGTCAACTGATTGCAACAGAATTGGATATTCCCCGAATTTGGGTGGAAGAAGTACGTTCATGGTATTCAATGTTCACAGAGAAAGAAGAAGGGAAGTATGTTCTGGAAGTCTGCAATAATATTTCCTGCTCGCTGCTTGGCAGTCAACAAATCATAGATTATTTGTGCGATAAATTGAATATAAAAGTCGGTGAAACTACTGACGACGGAATGTTTACGATTAAAACTGCGGAATGTCTGGGTTCCTGCGGCACCGGTCCGATGATGCAGATCGGTGATAATTATTATGAACTACTGGACGCTGAAAAAGTCGATGCAATTTTAGAAGACCTTAGAAACGGTAAGGAACACGCTCAGCAGCCACAGCAATTTCCTGAATACAAATAACGCTCAAAAAATCGAGATCGATATGTCAGATTTAAAAATTCTACTTAATTTCGAGAGAAACGGCAAAAGCCACACTTTGGAGAGCTATAAACAGCGCAGCGGTTACAAAACGGTAGAAGCAGCATTTAAAAAATACTCCCCGGCAGATATTGTTGAAGAAGTGAAAAAGAGCGGAATTCGCGGTCGCGGAGGCGCGGGATTCCCGGCAGGCTTGAAATGGTCATTTTTGCCAAAAGATTCTGACAAACCTGTTTATCTGATCTGCAACGGAGATGAAGGCGAGCCAGGAACATTCAAAGACCGGGTCATTCTCGAAGAAAATCCGCACATGCTCATCGAAGGTATTATTTTATCGAGTTACGCAATAAATGCGAAGCACGCCTACATTTATATTCGGGGGGAATATGGATATGCGCTCCGTCAGACACAGCAGGCTGTGGACGAAGCCTATAAAGCCGGATATTTAGGTGAAAAACTGCCTGGCACAGGATATCAATGCGATATTACTGTGCACAAAGGTGCAGGCGCTTATGTCGTGGGCGATGAAACCGGACTGATGAACTCCATTGAAGGCAAAAAAGGACAGACTCGAAATAAGCCCCCGTTTCCTGCTGTCGAAGGTTTGTACGGTTGCCCGACTATTATCAATAATGTTGAAACACTGGCGTCGGTACCTTATATTGTGGAAAATGGGGGAGAGGTGTATGGCAAAATCGGCACGGAAAAATCCACAGGCACAAAATTACTTTCAGTCAGTGGACATGTGCGCAAACCGGGCGTATACGAAGTGATCATGGGCGATTCGTTCATGGATTTTCTGAAAAATCAGTGCGGCGGCATTTTGGACGGCAAAAAACTGAAAGCTGTGATTCCGGGTGGTTCGTCAACGCCGGTGCTGCGACCGGAAGATTGCGAGAAAATGACAATCGATTATGAATCGATTACGGCTGCCGGCTCCAGTCTCGGCTCGGGAGCAGTGATCGTTATCGCTGAAGGCACGTGCATGATCAAGCTACTGGAAGTATTGGCGCATTTTTATCATCATGAGTCATGCGGACAGTGCACACCGTGCCGCGAGGGCACCGGCTGGTTGCTGAAGATCATCAAACGCATCGAAGAAGGCGGTGGCAAAATGGAGGACATCGATACATTAACCAGTATCACAAAACATATCGCATTCCATACAATATGCCCGCTTGGCGATGCCGCTTGTGGTCCGATTGATAGTTTCGTTGAAAAATTCAGAGAAGAGTTTGTTGAGCATATCGAAAAAGGCGGTTGTCCATACAATGGTAAATTCACCCGCTTGCAAAAGAGGATATAATTTTTATGAAAGAAGTTACGATCACTGTCGATGGCAAAGAATTAACTGTCCCGGAGGGAGCTCTATTAATAGATGCATGCGAACAACACGGAATTTATATTCCCCGCTTCTGTTATCATTCAAATCTTACCCAAAGCGGTAACTGCCGAATGTGTCTGGTCAAGATCAAAAAAAATCCCAAGCCACAGCCGGCATGCATGACACCGGTTGCAGACGGGATGGTCGTATATTCGGATACTCCCGAAATCGCTGAAATGCGAAAGTCGATGCTCGAATTTCTACTGATCAATCATCCTCTGGATTGCCCGATTTGTGATAAAGCGGGTGAGTGCATGCTACAAGATCAGTACATGGAATTTTCCGGCGATAAATCCAGATTCAATGAAACCAAAGTTGCCAAAGAGAAATTAGTCATATTCAGCGATCGCGTACTTTACGATGCTGAACGATGCATCACGTGTACCCGCTGCGTGCGGTTTACAAGAGAAGTATCGAAAACGCATAAATTGGGCGTCGTGCAGCGAGGGGATCGATCATTTGTTTCGCTCGCTTCCGGTGACACACTGGAAGATCCCTACAGTCTGTGCGTAACCGACATCTGCCCCGTTGGTGCACTGACTGATCGGCGGTTTCGTTTCAAAGAGCGCGTCTGGAATTTGCATACAACGGATTCGGTCTGCGCCGGTTGCTCCCGCGGCTGCAATATTCATATCGATACCAAAGATAACGAAATGTACCGGATAACAGCGCGGGATAATAAGGATGTCAATAAATCCTGGATGTGCGATTATGGCAGGGATTATATGCTTAGCGTTCCGGAACAACAATTATCCGGCGTTAAGAAGGATCATTCGGAGATCGAATATAAATCTTTTGTTAGCGGAGTAGCAGAACTCTTGAAAAAAAACGCAAATAAATTCGCCGTTATGCTGTCATCACATGCAACTAATGAAGAGCTTGCATTGATGAAGCAAATGATCGATGAATTGAAAATAAAAGGCGTTTTTTACAAATCAGACAGGATTTGGAACAAATCCACCGGGGAAGTGGAAGCCGATGATTTTCTGATAAATGCTGATAAAACGCCGAATCTTTCGGGAGTTAAAAAGATATTTCCACAGGCAAAAGATGTGTCGGAAATGGTCATCTCCGATTATAAATATGCAATTGTCTGGGGAGGAAATGCTCCGGTCGAGAAGCTGGACGGTCTTGAGCTGGTTGCGTTATCTACTGCCAGGGATCAAATTTCCGATAAGGCAAAATGGGTGATTGCCGGTCGCTCGCCGGTGGAGAAACACGGCTCCTTCACCAATTGCGACGGCGTTGTGCAATCCTTTCGTAAGGCAATTAATGGAATCCATAATTACGATGATCTGCTTTTCTTAGTGGAATTGCTGAAAAAACTTGATATCGAACCACTGGGACGAACAGTACACGAAGTTCGTGCAACTTTTTAAAACCAAGAAATGCAGCAATAAAAGTAATACACAAGAGGCATGTTGAATGGAATCTACAATTTTGGGAATAAATGTCACTCATCTTTTTTCCAGTCTTTTTAT
>WJJN01000254.1 GCA_014729735.1 Candidatus Zhuqueibacterota bacterium | reverse complement strand
CTACTTTTCTCGCTTATAAGGTATATGATTTTCATCATGCACCGGATATTCGCCCGATTTGATAAATGTGCCTTCCCGGTATTCCCGGAACGCCTCGACCAATTCCTCCTGAGTGTTCATCACAATGGGACCGCGCCAGGCAATGGGGTCGTTCAACGGCTCGCCCGAAATCAAAATAAAGCGCACCGGAAAATCTGCCGTAGAAACATGCACCCGGTCACCGTCTTCATAAAGAACAAGATTTTCCGGTCGGATCATTTTGCCACTGTCAGCATCGAACCTTCCAGCGCCTTCAAATACGTAGGCGATGGTCTTATAATCGGGCACGGTTTTCATCTCAAAGGTACTATCCGCCGGAACGGTGACATCCACATAAGTATTATCAACCACGATATGTTTTGCAGGTCCTTTCACGCCGTCATATTCTCCACAAATAAGATTTATTGTCACACCGTTTTCCTGTTTCAACATCGGGATCATTTTTGACTTCAGATCACGATAACGTGGTTCCATCATCTTGTGCGATTTTGGTAGATTGAACCAGATCTGAAATCCGCGCATTGTGCCATCGTACTTTCGCGGCATTTCCTGATGAATGATACCGCTGCCGGCAGTCATCCACTGGACATCGCCGGAGGTGATCGTGCCGTGATTGCCGATGCTGTCGCGGTGTTCGACGTCGCCCTCGATCATGTAGGTCACGGTTTCGATGCCCCGGTGCGGATGCCACGGGAAACCCGCGGTGTAATCCGCAGGATCGTCCGAGCCGAAATGATCCAGCAATAAAAACGGATCGAGTTCCGGCATTTCATGATAACCAAATACCCGTTTCAGATGCACTCCGGCGCCTTCTACCACAGGTTTGGCTGTGATTATTTTTTTTATTTTTCTGATGTTGTTCATGTTTGTGCTCCTGTAGCTATATAATTGATAAATTTAAACATTAACAATTAAATCAGTTTCGCAAAATAGTTCCGATTGGATCTGTATTAAAAGTATTATTTTCTCATTTAGTGTCATTCCGGGCTTATCCCGGAATCTCCTGATTAAATGTAACTTATGAGATTCCGGCATTCCGCTTTGCTCCAGCCGGAATGACATGACAATTGACTTTTGATATAACCCCATATTTCCAATCGTCCCTGACGGGACAAATCAAGCTAAAACGAAATCTTAATCATTTATAATTAATTCTTCTATCAATCCCTCTTTCGGAACAAAAGGCAGCGTGATATGCCCGTTATCGCCCATGCGCTGATTCCATTCGAGCGCGGTTTCGATGGCGTTGGGATTGCGCGCCCAGCTCCGGCGGGCGACGCCGCCCATCACATCCCACTGCAAACCCTTGCTGACGATATTATCCACCCGCTCGCTGCCGTCCAGGAAAATGCCGTTTCCGCCGTTGCTTGCCCTGCCGATGCCCACACCGCCGCCATTGGACAGCACGACCAGCGTCATGCCGCGGGCGATATTTCCACCGAAACACTGCACCGACATGTCCGCTGTGTTGCGGCTGCCGTCGTAAATGTTGGCAGTCTCCCGGAACGGCGAATCCGTTCCCGACACATCGTGATGATCCCTGCCCAGCATTACCGGACCGATCTCACCATCGCGCACCATTTTATTGAACTTTAGCGCAATATTCATCCTACCCTGCTCATCTGCATAAAGAATGCGGGCTTTTGTACCGACAACCAGCTTGTTTTGTTCCGCAGCCTTAATCCAGTAGTAATTGTCCCGATGGGTCGCGCTCTGCTCAGGATCGATGCACGCCATCGCTGCGTGATCTGTTTTGCGCAGGTCTTCGTCCTTGCCGCTAAGACAGACCCAGCGAAACGGTCCGAATCCGCGGTCAAAGCAGATAGGTCCCATAATATCTTCCACATAAGAAGGATAAATAAATCCTTCATTTGTATCTTTCCCATTGCGAGTAATTTCAGGGACGCCCGCCATAAATACCGACGCCATGAAACTATTACCATAATCCCAGAAATGCGAACCTCGTTCAGTCAATCGCTGGATCGCCTGAAAATGGCGTTTCAGCGAATCATCCACCAGTGTTTTGAATTTATCCGGATTTTCCTTTAAAGTTTTTCGTCCCTCCTCAAAGGTCACCCCCGCCGGGGTATAACCGCCCTCGTATACTGCATGACAGGAAGTTTGGTCTGATACCAATTCGACATGAATATTTTTTTGATCCAGATATTCCAGCAGATCGACAATGTTGCCGTAGTAGGCGATGGAGACTGATTTCCCGGCATCGCGATATTGTCGCATCCAGGAAGAGATTTCGTCCAGATTGTCCGAAACCTTGCTGACCCATCCCTGATCTGCTCGCGTTTTGATGCGGCTGTAATCTACTTCCGCGATAATCCCTATGCCACCGGCAATTTCCACTGCTTTCGCCTGCGCACCGGACATACCGCCAAGCCCGGAGCTGACGAAATAAACGCCTTTCAAATCCTGATCAGCGGGAATGCCCAGATATTGGCGACCGGCATTCAATAGTGTGATGTAAGTCCCGTGAACAATTCCCTGTGGTCCGATGTACATCCAGCCGCCGGCAGTCATTTGCCCGTAATTTGAACAGCCCATTGCCGCCAGCCGTTTGAATTCATCCGGATTATCCCACTGTCCAACAATCAAGCCATTGGTTGAAATCACCCTCGGTGACCAGCGATTGGACGGAAACAATCCCACCGGATGCCCGGAATTAACCACCAGCGTTTGATCTTCGCGCATCACCCGAAGATATTTCGTTACGAGATTATATTGCATCCAATTTTGGAAAATCTGTCCGGTTTCGCCGTAAGTTACCAGCTCGTAAGGATAAAGTGCAGTCTCAAAATCCAGATTATTATCGATCATCACTTGCAAGCCGCGGGCTTCGGGAATGCCATTATATTCATCGACGGGTTTGCCGTAAATGCGACCTTCGGGGCGATAACGATAGCCGTAAATTCTGCCCATGGTTTTTAATTCATCCAGAAATTCCGGCGCAATGGTTTCATGGTGTTCTTCAGGAACATAACGCAGTGCGTTCTTTAATGCGAGGATCATTTCACTTTTCGATAAATTTAAACCGCGATTCGGCGCACGTCTTATTGATTGATCGAACTTTTTAGGAGGAGGTAATTCCGCAGGAAGCTTAATTGTCATTGCATTTGAGATATTAATATTATTCATACAACACTCCAAAATTTCTCCTGTTTTTATTTAAATTACAATGTTTGGCGCTAAATGTCAACCGAAAACTTGGATCAAATCAGTTTAACAAAATTATTATTGACAATCTAAGAGTATTTTATTAATATTAAGTAATATATAAGAAAGGAACAGTAAATGAGATCAAAGATCATTGTTTTTTTCTGTATTTACTTCTTGTGCCTGGTTTTTTCATCAAGCTATTCTCAAGATACGACAGGGGAGCTATATATCCTCAGCGATATAGTCGGCGAGGAAATCGATATGCTGGAACGGCAGAAATATACTCTGTTCCCCAATATACAGGGTTTTCAATATGCCCGATTTTACACCCTGCCCGACAGCAGTTACATAGTCGAACTGGTCACTAAAGATGCGACTGACGGAACCATCAATACTAAGCGGCTGCCGCGCTCCGAAGAAATGATCATGAATTATAAACGGAAAATCGAAGGCGAGATCTTCCAGGCAACGCCTGCCGATACTTTGTACACCGTTAAACTAAGAGACGGCAACACATTGCAGGGAAGAATTATACAGCGGGACGAAGAATCGATCTCCATTCGCACGCCGGCGGGACTTGAGATCAGAGCGCCGCGAAAATCGATTATTTCGATGAAGCCACTCCGGGGCAAGATGGTGGGGGATCAATATTTTCGCGTGGATCCCAATTATTCGAGATTGCTATTTGCACCCACCGGTCGTCCGCTGCAAAAGGGTGACGGCTATTTTTCCGACTATTATGTCTTCTTTCCCGGAGTAGCATACGGTTTTACCGATTACTTCAGTTTGATGGCTGGTTTTTCGGTAATTCCCGGACTTAGCATCTCAGAACAATTAAAATACTTTGCCCCGCGCATCGGCAAGCAATTCAGCGACAATTTCGCTCTCTCTGCCGGTGCATTATACATGTCCCTCATTGAAGAGGTCGCGGCAGGAGTCGCCTTTGGCGTGGCGACCTTCGGGCAGCCGGATAAGAGCTTCACAGTAGGACTTGGCTATGGATATGCTAAAGAAGAAGACGAGGATTT
>WJJN01000253.1 GCA_014729735.1 Candidatus Zhuqueibacterota bacterium | reverse complement strand
TGCCATAAAAAATTCCGATTTTGCACTCGGTGGCTCTTCATTCATTTCTGCAACTCCGCCGAAGATGAACAGAGTAATTCCTTTAATCGGCATGCCAAATCTTCTGGCAACAAGTGAATGCGCCAATTCGTGAACTATTATAGACACGAACAAACCCAGCGCACCGATAACTCCCATCCACCAGTAGGTGGCAGAAGAAAAATCCTTATAGTAATGCGGAAAGACTCCCTTAGCCAGTGACCAAACGATGAGCGCAGCAACAATCAGCCACGTCGGATTCATTTTAACTTCAAAGCCTAATATTTTGAAAAGCTTAATACTACTGCCAAACATTTGGTACTCCCATTTTTTAATGAAACTCGATAGTTTATGAGGACGCTTTAATCCCTTGCTGTCTCATCCGAATCGGCATTGAACAGATAGTTTTCGATGCTATTTTACATTGGAGCTGAGCTTGCTAATCTCATCAGAAATTTCTTTCCATCGCTTCTTTGTTTTTTCCGAGACTTCTTCCCAGTTATCGCGCGTGGTTTTCTTCAGATCATTAAGAATTCTTTTGGCGTAGTTCTTTTTGCCGACCAGGGAACGGGTCTTTTGAGAGATATCTTTTTGCTTTTCCTCGCTTAATTTTTCAGCCTTTGATTTGATCGAGTCTAATTCTTTTTCCCAGGTCCCGATTTCGTTCTCCATGTTTTTAATGAAGTTCTTTTTGGTCTTTTTAAAATCATCTTTTACCTGTCCTGCAATTGTCGGGCGTTTTCTATACACTATATACGCGGCAACAAGCGCAACAATACCAATGATAAAAACAATCCAGGAAATTATTTGCTGATAACGAAGACTGCTTTCTTTTCTTTCCAGATCATCCATTTTCCCGGCGACAACCTGCTGCATGTCGTAAAGTGCCTTTTCCCGCTGATACAGTCTTTGTTCTTTTTTTTCGATCAGTTTTAACAGCCCTTCTAATCGGTTTTCCAGAGCAGAGGTACTTTTTTCAAGATCTGTTCCCTCGGCGTCCACATCCAAGCTTCTCTCGCCGGATACCGAATCTTTAGCAGCTTGCTTCGCTTCTTTTAATGCCTCTTCAGTCATTTTCTCAGTCTGTCTGTCACCACAGCCGAGCATAGCCACGAAACCGATAATAATTAGAAAAACGAATACTCCCTTGAATCTACTCATGATTGATTCTCCTTTTTTAAATGTATTTAGCTGTATTTTATATTCGAAAACAGAAAATTATGGTTGCACGGAATATGGAGCTTCCAGAACCTCTAATTTATTTTTGACGGCTTTTGCACCTCCCTGAAATGCTTCCTTTCGCGCCATCCGTTTTTGCTGGTAGGTTTCAACAGTCCCTGTCAACGTTACAACGCCCTCCAGTACGTCTATTTTGATGCTGTCTTCCTCGATATAAGGATTCCACAACATTTCAAGTCGAACATCACGGCTGATCTTCCAATCTTCCTGCCATGGGATATTCATATCGAAGTCATATAAATTTTCATCGACTTTAATATTATTCTCGATGGCGACTACCCCATTTACTTCTGAAGCGATTTTGGATGCACGCTGCTTTTCAAAGGCAGTATTGACAGAGCCGGCGATATACGCCTTGCTGTTGGATACGGAAACCACAACTTCGTGCCGGTCGAGGTAGGGATCCCACTCAAGTGCTTTGCGAATATCCCTGGCAAGCCTGGTATCTGTTTTTAATGTTTCCGGGCGCACTTTAATTTTGTTTTCCACACTTAACACACCGGCTGTATTTTCCGCATCTTCTTTTGCCGCACTTTTTGCCTGCAAATCACCGACAGTTCCGCTGAGTGTTACGATGCCGTCATCAACAGATACCTCCGGTGAATATTGTTCTAAACGCGGATCGTACGTAAATGTCTGTTCGATTGCATTCCGGATTGTCACATCCGATTTAGGTGCTCCTTTTATCGGTCTTTTGATAGTTTCCCGTTCCCACCAGATTACTTTTAGGCTATCGGCGTTTACTTTTTTCACACCAGGAATAAGACAATCATTTATCGCACTGGCTTTTTCAGTGGCACTGCCCACATTTCCTTTCAGCGTTACCACTCCATCACTAACATCTACATCGATGGACTGTGCATCTACCCACACGTCCATGTCTAAAAAGCCCCTGATCTCTTTTTGTAATTCAATATCCGGTCGCTGCTTCGCCCGCTCGATGATCAGACGATTATCGATCTCGCGGATACCTTTCACGTTTTTCACCACATTTTCCGTCAATTCTCTTTCCTGCCATGAGGCAACAGTTCCTTTTAGAATCGCAATTCCGTCCTCTATTTTCAAATCGATTTCAAATCTATCTGTTGCCGGGTTCAGGATCAGAGCGGTTATAACGTCATTCTTGATTTCTTCATCTTCCCTATAGGCAGGTTTCACGCGGATGTCATTTATCACGGAAAGCACGCCTCTAACCGACATCGCCAATGAGGTCGCTTTCTCCTTTGCCAGCAGATGCTCGACCCATCCCGAGAGCTTAACCACACCATTTTTCGTTTCCACATCGATTAAATGTGCGGACACGGCATTTTCATGTTCCAATTCACGTTCTACTGCCGTCGTTATGTCTTTGTCTGCAACCGTATCCACCAACGCGTATTGTGCTGCCTGCAATTTAAAAGGAATCAACAAAAATACTGCAATTACAAATAAGTTTAGACTATATTTTTTACTCATTATTACTCCTGTATCGATTATAACCAATATTTAGGTCTGCCATAGTAATCGTATAATAACACTTCGTAATCCCGATTCACGGGTTTCATGGGATCGAATTCCGGGCTGTTTTCGATATTGTCCCGGTTCAAATCCACATATACTTTTGATTCCGCCCAATCTATTCTGTTAATCCATGGGGGTGCAATCAATATTTTTTTGCCGCCAGGCAGCCAGTGGAGCCACACGCGTGTATCGATCACCAGATAACGGATAATCCAGGAATTATCCTCAAGAATGAAATCCTCGACATGTCCAACTTCACCATCCACAGCCTGAATATTGTAATCGATCACTTCGCGTGTTCTTCTCAAATTAGGATTTACATCGCTTTCCATGGCTTTTTCTGCTGCTTGTTTCGCTTCATCCTGTTCTTCTGTTGGAACACCGCCCGGTAATTTGGCGCCTATGCCCGCCCAATAGACAGGCCAGCCGTAATATTCGGCAAGCTCTGTTTCCATCTTTCTGGAAACCGGCATATCCGTGTCGATCTCGGGGCTGTTCTTCACCTGTTCTTCGCTTAAATTCACGGGAAATGTATTTTCGGTCCAGTTCGGCTTCCCCAATGAAAACGGTGAAATCAATACCTGTCTTCCGGGAAGCCAGTTTCCTGTATCAACAACAAGATAACGGACTGTCCAAAATTTATCGTCAAAATAAAATTCATGTGCCTTTCCAATTTCACCGTCAGTTGTTTTTATTTTATACCCTTGCAATTTTTTTACACTTCTTAGCATCTGAACCTCCTCATTCTTTCACAAGAAAAGCTTCCGGTCGGTTTTGTGAGTTTCCAACCAAAAGCACATTTTCAAGTGAGCCTAATAAATTAATCATAATGAACGTCGATTTTCTTTTTCTGTTTCGGAAATATCCACGCTTGGTTCCCACTCTGCAGGATAAACAGTTGATCGATCCCACATAAATGGAAAAAATTCTCAAAAACCCGGCTAATTTCATTTTGAAATCTCTCCATATCGCGCCGGGATTGTCTGCTTAAATTTGCCATATTGCCTCACCTCCTGATTTTGAAACAGCGTTCAATTAGTAATAACGCAACAAAAATGCCATTCATACGATCATTATTTTAATTATATATAATTACTTGTGTTATCTACCTATTGCTTATTTACTAATAAGAAACATCAGCATGTAATCTGGTTGTCAAAGAATAAATCGTGCAGGAATGGGACAAACAAACAAGAGTACTACGAATGACCATGAATAATTAGTACACCATTTTTTGGTTAGGATTTTGATTCAGAGATTAATATTTACTGACGGAAATGACCAGGGCACGAACAGGTACTGATAACTTCAGTTGTTTCGAACTATTTCATTCACCTTTAACTTTGATGAATAATTATTTTTCAACTCCGGGAAATAATGGACTCGTCTTTGTTCCTGCAAAGCAGCTTGTTCCCAGTTTTCTTTTAGTTCACCGATAATAATAACCGGTATGCTCAGTTTCATATCCCGTACATTCAGTATAAACTCCAATGCATCGATCTCTACATGATCGTAGTCAATAAATACAGCGACAAATCTTTCATGATGCAACATTTCAATTGCCTGAATCATGTCTCGCCGTTCGATCGGTATAAAACCAAGATCAAATAGTATTTCTTTCAACTCCTTGTGTTTGGTATTACCAAGGATTAATACTGCTAATTGGTTGCCCATGAAATCACATCCCGTTCCGTTGGTTGGATTCCCTATTATTTTGTCAGGGAG
>WJJN01000252.1 GCA_014729735.1 Candidatus Zhuqueibacterota bacterium | reverse complement strand
CGACCGCTATTTTTGTGACGATGTCAAGCGAA
Source organism: Candidatus Zhuqueibacterota bacterium (assembly GCA_014729735.1). Classification (GTDB taxonomy): domain Bacteria; phylum Zhuqueibacterota; class Zhuqueibacteria; order Thermofontimicrobiales; family Thiofontviventaceae; genus Mariaggregatimicrobium. The sequence goes on along the minus strand of WJJN01000252.1, from coordinate 4,706 downwards.
AAATAGAGGAGCGAACAGGACTTGCGCCGGATCAGGTATGGCTGGGCGCCACGCACACCCATTGCGGTCCCCAGTTGATAAAATCGATGCCGCTATTTGGACCGGTGAACGAAGAATATTATGATGATTTTTGCAACAAGCTGATCGATGCGATCGAAGCAGCTATGAATGATTTGGAGGAAGCGAGGCTATTTTATACGCAAAGCTCCTGCGATATCGGGATCAACCGCCGCCGCCCTACTGAAGATGGCAAAGTGGACTGGGCTCCCTGGGAAGAGGGACCTGTGGATCGGACGGTGGATATTCTGTACTGCAAAACAGGCGATACTGTCAAAGCGATCCTGTACTCATTTGGATGCCACCCGACAACTTTCGGCGGATTTTATGTCGGCGGAGATTATGTGGGCTTTGCCCGGCGCTTTATTCAGGAAAATACCGGCGCGGGTGCGGTGATGTTCATTCAGGGCGCGGGCGGCGAAGTCAAACCCAATTTGACAGATGAATACAATTTCAAGCGCGGCACCATGGATGACGCGATTCATTTCGGACAAAAGGTCGCCGAGTCAGTGTATCCGAAAATTGCAGAAAATTCGGGCATCGAAGTGGAAGTGCCATTTTCGTGGAAACTTGAGAACGCGAAATTGCCGTTCGATAAATCAAAACAGAAGAGCATCGAAGAAATCAGGGGCAAAATTATTTCTGATTTTGATTACAGCGATATCGACAAAATCGGCGCCAATGAGCCCACGCCGTATGCACAAAAAAAGAAGCAGGCTGAATTCATTTCCAGGAAAACAGAAAGCGACTGGGCGGAATGGGTGCTGTTGCAGATGAACGGCGGCATCGAATTACCGGGTTACGTGAGACTCGAAGTGCACGTTCTGAATTTCCGAAAAATTTCAATGATCGGTCTCGCCGGGGAAATCTGTGCGACTGTCGGATTAAAAGTGCGGCAGGCACTGGAAGGTCGAAATTTCTGGCTGGCAGGGTATTCCAACGGCGTGTCAGGATATATTGCATCTTCTGAAGATTACGAGCTGGAGGGTTATGAGGTGAGTGGCTTTTATCAATATTATAAGTACCCGGGACCGTTTGTTTCGGATATCGATCAGCGGATTATTGACAAGGTGAAAGAGCTTGTCTCAAAGTGAAGCTAATTCACGTTTTTTTCCGCAAGGGACAATTGAAAACAGGGGACTGTATCAAAGTCATTTTTGGTGTCATTCCTGCGAATGCAGGAATCCCCTAAATTTTTGATAATAGGAGATTCCGGGACAAGCCCGGAATGACATTTTACAGAAGGATCAGACTTATGATACAGACCCAATGCAGGGCGATCCATTCGTTGTAAATGAGAGAACGAATGAAAAAGATAAACAAGAATTGAGATATAAAAAATAACATGAGGGACAACATGAAACGATATTTACCAATTATTCTTATTTTATTCATAACCGGTTTATCTTTTGCCGGGGATATTTATACGGCGAAAGAAAAGGATTTGCCGGATTGGGCGCGGCAGGGGAAGTTTCGATTTTTGCGGGTGGATGGCGGTCGCATTGAAGCGATTAAAGCCAGTTTCACCGCCTGGGGCGCCGGCTTCAGTGAGGAAGAAAAAGATGTCCTGTGGCACGTGTATGATCGCCATGGCGAAGACATGATTCGCTATTTAAAACAGGCACACATCGACTGGATCTGGATTACATGGAGCAATGGTTTTTCGCTGAAGGAGGAATCTGAAAACCGGGCGCTCTGCAAGCATTTTCTCGAGCTGTGCCATCAGGACAATATTAAAGTTACAGCCTATCTGTCGCTCTCGAACATGTTCTGGCACAATATGTTCATCGATGAACCGCAATCCATAAACTGGGTGCAGTTGCGGGACGGCATGCCAGTGAATTACGGCGGTCCCCATAATATTGAGCGCTATTTGGCAGATATCAATAATCAGGGCTGGAGAGACTACATCAAGGAACGGGTGCAGCTCGCGTTCGAAGCGGGATTCGATGCGCTGTTTTTCGACAATCTGCAAAATGAGAAAGAGGGCATGAAAACCATGTTCAGCGAAATCCAGGAAATGGCTGTGGATTTTGCGAAGAAGACCGGTAAACCAAAGCCCGTTCTGTTCGTCAATGTTCACCTCAATCCGGAGCGACTGGATGTGAATGAAATTTGTGAGGCTGTGTGGAATGAATACGGACGCTCCACACCCGGCGTGTGGGGAGATGTCTGGTGGGTGGATAATATCCGCAAGACCAGATATATCAAAGGCGATCTGCCGGTATGGAAACCGCAATTCTATGATATTCCCATCACGTATCGCGGCACCCGGGAAACAGATATTTACACACCGAAAGAGGAAAAGTTGTCTGTTGCCGAAGCCGTTGCGTTCGGCAGCACACTGGCGCGAAATATCGAGGGGCTGTTTCTGAAGAGCCTGATCAAAAAAGAGCAACAAGCGCTTACAGCATGGGAATACATGTCACAGTACAATGCATTTACCCATGAAAACGAGCATCTCTACGTGGATGCACAGCCGGTCTCCCATGTGCTGGTGCTGACAAAATTCGATCCGCTGGTTATAGATGAAACATCCCTGCTCGATGCGAAGCTGCAGGACATGTTATCCCGCGCGAGCATTCAATATGATATGGTCACCATCCAGCGGTTGCGGCAATTTGAACGGGATAAGAAATATAAGGCAGTGGTCGTGCCGCCGTCGATTGAATTGACGAAAAACGATATCAATTATCTGAAACAATTTTTAAGTGATGATGCCAGAATCCTGGTTTCAGAGAGTCATGAAAAATCGGATGATCGGTTTGTCTCTTACAGTGAAAACGAAATGCAGGATATTTACGAAAACGGAAAAAGCATGAGTTTTCTGGGCAAGCTGACATCCCTTGCACAGAGTGATCTGGTGCATATCGATCAGCCGTACGTCCTGGCATCGTTGATGGAGGTCCCGGCTCAAAAACAGCGGGTGCTGCATATTTTGAATTATGATAACCGGATCGTCGATCAGGTCACGGTTGATTTATCCGGATTAACAAAAAAGACCGGTACAGATATTCGCGTGCTTTCACCGGACGATGTTCAGACGAGCGCTTCGGTTTCCGAGTCAGGTTCGGATTCAATGAAGCTGATTATTCAAAATCTGGATACGTATGCGGTGATTGTGTTAAAATAAAATAAAAGAGCAACAAATGAGAACGGAATATTTCAATCGTCCCTTGCAGGACTTAAATTCAGGAACTAAATCCTTAGGGACTGTATCAAAAGTCATTTTCTGGTGTCATTCCTGCGAATGCGGGAATCTCCTAACTTTTTGATAATTAGGAGATTCCAAGACAAGCCCGGAATGACATCAAGTAAGAAAATAGAAAGGTTTTTGGATGAAAAACAAACCTGGTACAATTATCCTATTGCTCATTTTTCTTGGTGCAGCTCAGGTTTATTCTCAGGATGCGACGACTGTTGTTGATTCGGAGATCAGGTCAAATTTTGAATCAATTGCCGTGCGGGTTCATTTCGAGGGGGATGCAAATCAGAATAACTCGGCGACAATGGAGTACAGAAAATCCGGCGATACGGACTGGCTACCGGCACATCCGCTATCCGCAATTGCGGGTGAGCCGGTGGGGCAGACCGGCAAAGCGCTGGCTGGCAGCATTGTATTTTTGCAGAAAAATACAAAATACGAAGTTCGGATCACGGTCGATGACCCGGACGGGGTAAATACGTCACAAGTGGATTTATCCATTTCGACACGGGATGATAATTTTCCAACCGGTGGCGGCGCTGAATGGTTCGTCTCGCCGGATGGCGATGATACAAATCCGGGGACTGCAGAGGCGCCATTTAAAACGATTCAAAAAGCAGCGAATTTAGTAAGCCTGGGTGATGTCGTAAAAGTCAACGCCGGGACTTACCGGGAAACCGTGCACATTACCCGCAGCGGTAGTGCGGATAATTATATCATGTTTCAGGCGCTGGATGAAAACGTCATCATCGACGGTGCGTGGGAAGATTTTCAGGTCATCGATGATATCGATCAGTGGACTGAATATACTCAGGGCGTGTACTATGCCGCCATTCCCTGGGGATTTGACACACATTACTGCTCAGTGGATGGCATCCGGTTTTACAAGTATGATAATCTCTCAAGCCTGATGTCCGGAGAATCCGGGGTGCAGGGCGGCTATTATCTGGATAATACCGGCAGCAAACGAATTTATATCAAGCTGCCTGATGGCGACGACCCGGATCTGCACCATGTGGAAATTGCGCTGCTGGATTATGGTTTTCATGTTGATAATGCTGATTACATCATAATCGACGGTTTCGTCACGCGGAATTTCGGGAAAGACGAGCGCCGGGGAATAAGCATCTACATGGATAATTGTTCACATGTCGTGGTGCAGAACTGCACTGTCTCTAACAGCGTGTACGGAATTCATGGAAATCTGGAAGACGACGATCCGAATCCCCGTTCGAGATTTATGCTGGTTCAGGATAACACTGTTTTCCAAAATGGGTTATGGGAGCTGCCCTGGGCAGTTGCTTACCGGCGAATGGGTGGACAGGGTATCAATCTGGAAGGTGCGGAAGGAAATAACGTCATCCGCCGGAATCACGTCCGCGGATTTGTGGATGGCATCGTTCTTGGTGATGGTGCGGGACCTGCATTTAATGATGATATTCAT
>WJJN01000024.1 GCA_014729735.1 Candidatus Zhuqueibacterota bacterium | reverse complement strand
GCAACTTCCTGGCTAACGACTATTCCGCCCACTGCCGGAGCGATAACCACTGATATTTTATCCATCATAAATTTGCACGCGATTTCCCAACATAACTTCTGTGCATGCATCGGATATTGGAGCACCTGAGCACATTGAAAATACTGAGGACTATGCAATCCCGAGGTCAGTTTAAAATGTCCGTCCAGCAGCGCGCCGCTTTCTTTGAAAATTTTCAATACTTCTTCCTGCGTCACTCTGTTCTCCTTTTGCTATTCGTTATTTTAAAGCGTTAATCGCATCTCGCATTTGCTTTGATTTTTGAGCCGCCATTTCTGCAAAATTTTCTTGTTGCGAAGCATAGATAATTCCCCGGCTCGAATTAAAAATCACCGCAGCTCTGCTTTTATCCATAGAATAGCGGACAGACAATTCCAGATCACCACCCTGTGCGCCGATTCCCGGTATCAGAAATGGTAATTCCGGTGCAATTTCTCGAACCTTGCGAATTTCATCAGGATGCGTAGCTCCGACAACCAGTCCGCAATTTTTGCTTTCGTTCCACCTGTCCACTTTCCGGGCAATTTGTGAGTACAATGTTTTGTTATCTGCCTCCAGATATTGAAAATCAGCAGCACCCTTATTTGAAGTGACGCACAAAATAAATGCGCCCTTCTCTTCATCCTCGATGAACGGTGATACAGCATCATGTCCCAGATAAGGATTGACCGTGATGCAATCAAACGGCATTTCCCTGAAAAATGCACGTGCGTACATCCGGGAGGTATTGCCGATATCCCCGCGTTTGGCATCTGCGATTTTGATTACATCATCCGGTAAAATTTTCGACAGCTTTGCAAGAGCCTGCCATCCGGGCACGCCATACGCTTCGAAAAACGCAGTGTTTATTTTAAATGCCGCAGCGTATTCAGATGTCGCCTGAATAATCGCCTTGCCAAATTCGACTAGCGGATCATCCGTATTATTAAAATGTGCAGGCACTTTTGTCAGATCGACATCCAATCCCACGCAAAGGTGGCTGTTTTTTTTTGTGCAAATATCGGATAATGCGTCATTGAATTTCATAAAATCATTTTCTCCACAAATATCCCCAAAATTCCAAGAGAGACAGGAACCGTTAAATTATCCAATTTGTGCGGTGAAAATAGCTCGATCAACGCACCTGTCAATGAAAAAGCGGCTGCTAACAACAAGATCGCGCCGTCGTTCGCCGGAAATTTCTGTATGTATAAATACAATGTGCATGCAAAAAAACTGAAGATAACGAATGCGGAAGATCCTCCCAGACTTCTGCCTTTTCTCAGTAATTTCAACGGCATCTTTTTACCGATTATCGCGGCAAATCCATCGCCCCATGTCATTGCCATCATTCCAAGAAAGGGCAAAAGGTAGAAGTTGGGCTTTAAAAATGTTAATAGTGTCAAAACTGTCAGCGAGGCGGAATAGTACACAGTGCCCGGATTATCTTCGTCTAATTCCATGGCTTTGAAAATCGTATACCGATAGGATATATAATTTATAACAATAAAGCTGACGGGTCCGACGATCGCATAGCGCCAATCATTAAAATAATAGAGCGCCAGAAAAACCCAATTTCCGACCACGATATGAATGATTTTGCGGCTGAATTCTGAAGATAATTTGAATGATTTTTGTATCAGAGTCGCGATAAGTATCGTAGAAAAAACAAACACATATGAAAGCAAAATTCCCAGGATATTAGTATCCACAGGTTTTCCTCCCTTAAGAATGAAAAACCACCTTCATGACGGTGGTTTCTGTATAAATTAACTGATAATTTAATAAATATATTTAAAATGTCAAGTAATTTATTTCAATCAACAAACCGGAATTTTATCAACGCCCACAACGCCGGGAAAAAATCACGCCAGGAAATCTTTTTACCTTCTGAATAGCTGCGTCCGTAGTACGTAATCGGTACTTCAACGACCCTTAAATTTCTCTTGAAAACCTTTGCGGTTAATTCAGGCTCAAGATCAAATTTATTTGATCGAATTTTTAAAGATTGAAAAACTTCCGAGCGAAAAGCCTTATAACCACATTCCATATCAGTCAAAATAGTGTTATATAAAATATTTGTAAACAGCGATAGAAGCTTGTTCCCGAAATAATGCCAGAAATAGAAAACCCGGTGCGATCCTAAAAACCGGCTGCCATAAACCACGTCCGAACCACCATCCCGAATCGGGCGGATCATGGTCTCGAAATCCTCCGGCTGATATTCCAGATCAGCATCCTGGATAATGACGATATCGCCTTCGATATGCTCCTGCGCGGTGCGGACAGCCGCACCTTTGCCCTGATTTTTATCATGAAATAATTTCTTATAATGCAGCCCCGACAGCGATTCGATGTACTCTCTGGTTCCATCGGTCGAGAAATCATCGACAATTACTATTTCCATATTAAAAGGCTGCATATTGATGCGCTCGAGAATGAGAGGGAGTGTTTCACGTTCATTGTAAACCGGAATGATGACAGATAATTTCATGAAAAATATTCACCTTTCATAGATTCGACTTCATTTTTTTATCCAAAGAAAATGCTTTTAAAATTCCGAATGTCTTTTATCTGTACCAGATTCGATAGAATCAGAGCCAATGGGAATAATGCGAAAAGGGCTAATTTTACCGGTATCGCATAAAACCAGTTTTCCAAATGAAATAAAAGGGAAATGCCATATATGAGTAACGCAATGATGAAAACCGCAATCAGTTTCGAGAATTGAAACGGAATGGGATAAAAGTGCTGCGCGAAAAAGTAGCCCATTACCGCCATCACGATGAATGAAATTATCGTGCTGTACGCCGCGGCGATATATCCGAACTGTGGCAGCCACCAGATATTCAGGCTGATATTGATGATTCCTGCAGTGATCGAAATAAAAGGCACGATGTATGTTTTGTTCATATAGAAGATCGCCGCCGAAGACATGTAATAAATCGAGTGGATCACAAATGCCAGTACGATCAGCGGAAAAATTTTGCTGGCGTCGATGTATTCCATTTTCCCGGCGAACAGAATTATCTCCCGGGAATAGAGGCTCATCAGCAAGCCGATTGCCACAACCAGCGTAAAGTAGAAGGTCGTGGATTTCATCAATTCTTTCTGCTGATCTTTATTCGCGGCGTTGGAATAGAAAAATGGCATCCAGGCTTGATTCATGGAATTGATCAGAATATCCAGCGCCATCGCCAGTTGGTAGCCGAGCGCGTAAATCGCCAGATTTTCGAGTGTGCTGAAACGTTCGATCAAGATACGGTCGGACAGATTGATGATCCAGCCGGACAAAGCATGTGGAATAAGCGGGATAGAAAACAGCAGCGCAGCGCGAATATAGTGCCCACGAATTTTATACCGGATATCTTTCTGGATGTACAGAAAAAATATCAGCGAAATCAGCCCGAGACTGATGACCTGTCCGTACAACGCGCCCATCAGCTCTTTTTTCAGAATCACGACAAAAAGGATGATGATGGCTACATTGATCGCAAAATTAAACACCGACAGCGAGACCACAGTCAGCGGTCTGCGCTTCGTGCGATAGATCGTCAGCACATTGTGAATGAATAATTTGAAAAATGCAATGCCAACAGCAAATTGCAGATAGGGTTTGTAAGAAACATCTTTGAATAACGGAGAAAAAATCTGATCACCGAAAATATGCACCAGTCCTGAAAGGACAACGCTAATGAACAGCGATAACAGAATCAGACTACCAAAAAACTCCTTTCGTTCGCTTTCTGCCTTCAGTTCAAAATAGCCGCGGATCATGTAACCGGCAATTCCCTTGAAATAGAGAATCACAAGCACGGGCCATATCGTGATCACGATATTGTAAATCGCGTAATCGCTTTTGATCAAATAACGGGTGTAAATAGGAATTAAGATAAATGCCAGTGACTTGGCGAAAATATCACCCAGGGTATAAACCACCGATTCCTTCACAAATTTC
>WJJN01000251.1 GCA_014729735.1 Candidatus Zhuqueibacterota bacterium | reverse complement strand
ATTCATTCATATTTAACACAGGGCATCAAAAGCCGCATCAGACGGGTGATGTGGAAATTCTGGGTACGTATTGATGTTGTCCAGGATGAAAATCTTGAAATTGATGAGTTTAAATTCATCTCGAAAAAAACAAATGAAGATATAACTCAGAAATTTAAATCTTGACAAAAATATTAAAAATGCTTATATTGGTATTCTTAAATAAATTTGATTGCAATAAAAATAACGAGGGAATAAATGTACGCGGTAGTTGAAATCTCAGGCAAACAATTTATGGTTGAAAAAGGTGATCATATTTTGACAGACAAATTGGACGGTGAGGTCGGTCAGGAATTACAATTTGATAGTGTAATTTTAACCTCGGATAGCGATAACGTAAATGTCGGTCAACCCACAGTCGAAGGTGCTACTATTAAAGCGACGATAATGGATTATGAAAGGGGCAAAAAAATACTTGTATTTAAGAAAAAACGGCGCAAGGGTTATAAAGTCAAAAGAGGTCACCGGCAGGATTATACACAATTGCGTATTGATGATATTGTTGTAGGAGGATAAATTATGGCACATAAAAAAGGTGTTGGAAGCTCTAAAAACGGACGAGACAGTCAGCCTAAGATGTTAGGCGTTAAAAGATATAGTGGACAGAGAGTATCTGCAGGTACGATATTGGTCCGACAACGGGGAACACGTATTCATCCCGGAATGAACGTTGGAATCGGAGGCGATGATACCTTATTCGCAAAATCAGACGGTACGGTGGAATTCGTCACAAAAGGTCGAAGTAAAAAGATTGTGAATATTGTGTAATGTGAACTGATTTCTGGAATTGAGACTCTTTCTGATATCGCTCATGACGTTCGAGATTGCCCATCTAGTACTTGACCCGGATTAGTACTCGTAAATTAAATCAATAAATTTACTCATTACTAATTTAAGGAGTGTAATATGGCAAGGAAAAAGATAGCACTAATTGGCGGAGGGCAGATCGGTGGTATTTTGGCACTGTTAGTCGCTCAAAAGGAACTGGGTGATGCTGTTGTTTTGGAAATACCTGAAAAGGAAGGAATGGCGAAAGGAAAGACGCTTGATTTAATGGAATCATCGCCTTTATTAAGAGTCGATAGCAATTTATCGGGTACGAGTGATTATAATGACATCAAAGGATCGGATGTTGTTATTATCACAGCAGGACTTCCCCGGAAACCCGGCATGACGCGTGAAGACTTGCTTGAAGTCAACTTGAAAATAATGAATAACGTTGCCACTAACGTGAAAAAGCAATGTCCCGATGCGTTCTGCATAATCGTGACAAATCCATTGGACGCGATGGTTTATTCATTCAAGAAAATCACCGGATTTCCCAAAAATCGAGTTGTGGGAATGGCTGGCGTTCTGGATACGGGTCGTTTTAATTCGTTCGTCGCAATGGAGCTGGGCGTATCAGTTGTCGATGTTGCAGCCACGGTATTGGGCGGACATGGTCCGACCATGGTTCCCCTGCCGCGAACATGCACCGTAGGCGGTGTACCACTGACCGAGCTTCTGTCCCAGGACAAAATCGATGCTATCGTGCAACGCACCCGTCAGGCAGGCACCGAAATCGTAAAACTTCTGGGCAACGGCAGTGCATTCTTCAGCCCCGCAGTGAGCGCTATCGAAATGGCAGAGTCTTATCTCAAAGATAAAAAACGGATTCTTCCGGCAGCAGCTCTGCTGGAAGGTGAATACGGTATCAATGGCTATTATATCGGTGTGCCGGTTCTCATTGGCGCAAATGGCGTTGAAAAAGTGATCGAAATCAAATTGAGCGACGATGAAAAAGCCGCGTTGATGAATTCGCTGGAAGCGGTTAAAAAAGCAGTCGCAGAAACAAAATTGTAAAAGATTGATTGCATGTACCAAAAAAACCACTTGTCTTTTCAAGTGGTTTTTTTTTGCCCTTTTGAATCAAAAATTCCTGGAAAAATGTTAAAAAAAGTTCTTTGAAATATGCTGATAAATTTTTATATTTTAATCTGTTCAAATTAATCGCATCTACTTGAAATTCCTGTAAATTGAAATTTGCATCTTAAAGGAGAAATTTGTGGTAACTGAAAAAATATCACAAGCGATCGATATTCTGGCTGAGAAAGATATAGATTTGTGGCTGATATTCGTCCGGGAGAGCCACTCCCTGCCGGATCCGAGCCTTCAGTTAATTCTGGGTGCGCACTGCACATGGCAATCCGCATTTATTATCTCTGCCACCGGAGAAACCATCGCAATCGTCGGTAATTTAGATGCGGAATCCATCAAAGCAACCGGTGCTTTTCAAGAAGTTATTCCTTACAAATCTTCAATCCGTGAAAATCTGATAAACACAATTCAGAGATTGTCTCCGAATTCAATTGCAATTAATTACTCAAAAAATGACTACATGTCCGATGGCTTAACTCACGGTATGTATCTATTGCTGATGGATTATTTGAAAGACACGACTTTTAAAGATCGACTCATCAGCTCCGAAGCTATCATTTCCGCGGTGCGCGGACGGAAATCTGCAACTGAATTAGAGTACCTAAAACAAGCGAGCGATCTGACTCTTAAAATTTTCGATAAAGTTACTCAATTTCTGCGCCCTGGCGTCAGCGAAAAGGAAGTAGCGGATTTCATTTTGAACGAAGTAAAGATCGCAGGCGTTGAAGTATCCTGGGATCAGGCGACCTGCCCCGCAGTGTTCACCGGTCCTGAATCCGCGGGTGCGCATTTCGGACCAACGGATCGGGTAACCGAGCGCGGCCATATTATGAACATTGATTTTGGAGTGAAAGTCAATGGCTATTGTGCTGATCTGCAGCGCACCTGGTATTTTCTAAAGGAGGATGAAGACATCGCACCGATAGCCGTGCAGAATGGATTTGAAACCATCCGCGACAGCATTCAGGAAGCAGCTAAAGCGCTGAAACCGGGGATCGAGGGCTGGAAAGTGGATCAGGTGGCACGGGATTATATCGTCAGCCGCGGCTTCGATGAATATCCGCATGCGCTCGGACACCAAATCGGTCGCGAGGCGCATGATGGTGCAGGAGTACTCTGTCCCGTATGGGAGCGCTATGGAGAGCTGCCGTTCCTCAAAGTTGAAAAAGGACAGGTTTACACAATCGAACCGCGACTCACTGTTGAAGGGTATGGTATCGCCACCATCGAGGAAGAAGTTGTGGTAACCGATGACGGCTGTGAATTTATTTCCACGCCTCAAACAGACCTCATTTTGATAAAATAAATTGGCTAATTTTTATAACTCACGATTTTCATAAAAGTGTATCAAAGCAAAGGAAAATCAATATGCTTAAATTAGTCGAATGTGTGCCCAATTTCAGTGAAGGTAGAGATAAAAATATTATCAATGCGATTTCAAATGAGATAACCGAGACAGCGGATGTCAAGCTGCTTGATGTGGACCCGGGCTTTGACACGAATAGAACGGTGGTGACATTCATAGGTACTCCTGATGGAGTGAAAGAAGCAGCTTTTAAAGCAATTAAAAAAGCGGCGCAGCTTATCGATATGCGCAAGCATATCGGAGCGCATGCACGCATGGGCGCGACGGATGTCTGTCCGTTTGTGCCGGTAAGCGGAGTTTCCACTGAAGAATGTATAAAACTGGCAGAGGAATTAGGGCAGCGGGTTGCTGACGAATTAGATATTCCGGTTTATTTATATGAGGAAGCAGCCACACGTCCCGAGCGGAGAAATCTGGCGGATATTCGCTCCGGTGAGTACGAAGGCTTGCCGGAGAAATTAAAAGATCCGGATTGGACTCCGGATTTCGGAAAAGCCGAATTTAATGCCAATTCGGGCGCCACAGTAATCGGAGTGCGTGAGTTTTTAATTGCGTATAATGTTAATTTGAACACAAAAGACCGCAAACTTGCAAATGATATCGCACTGACCATTCGAGAGCGGGGTCGCCTTAAACGTGACGAGGAGGGGAAAGTCGTCCGGGATGAGAATGGGACAGCGTTGCGTGTTCCTGGGTTATTAAATTCTTGCAAAGCCGTGGGTTGGTATATCGATGAATATGGGCAGGCACAGATTTCGATGAATCTGGTGAATTACAAAAATACGCCGCCGCATGTGGCATTCGATACGATTTGCGCCGAAGCCGAGAAACGGGGCTTGCGGGTAACAGGCAGTGAATTGGTTGGATTGATCCCGTTGAAAGCCGTGCTGGATGCAGGTGTCTATTATCTTACGAAGCAGGGAAAATCCACGGCAGTACCGGAAGAGGAGCTGATCGACATCGCTATCAAATCTCTTGGATTGAATGATATT
>WJJN01000250.1 GCA_014729735.1 Candidatus Zhuqueibacterota bacterium | reverse complement strand
ATTTACGACGCGATAGAAAGTTCCATCCTCAAAAAATCCTGTTGAACCGATGTTTACTTCCCGCGGGGAAAGGCTCACTGAGCGGTCGAAGTCATAAGGCGGAACCGGATGTAGTTTCAGGTGGTGCATGGTTATCTCCTGCTAATTTTATAGCTTATACTCCTGTAATTTGGAAATGTTTATTTTCGATTTTAGATTCCCGAAGTCGCGAAGAATTTGGAAATTTGCATTTCAAGCGCGAAGCGTTCTTTTGAGGCATTGCCATAAAAATCATTAGAGCAGGTGAAAATTGCTCTCAACAAGAAAATTTTCCCTTGACATTTAAATAAAATAGTAGTATATTTTAACACTATCAAATATTGCTAAGGTTAACAAAATAACCCACAAGATGCTTACACAAACAAATCAAACAACTTCATTAGACTTTGCCGAGATAATCTCCCGTTTATTCTCTAATTGTCAGGAAAAGGAGATGCGGCATGCCTCGAAATTCGGTGTGTCGATTGTCGAGTTTCGATGTTTACGAGCTTTGTACGATAAGAACGGAATCACGGTGAATGAGCTGGCGCAAAAGATGTCATTGACGAGCAGCCGGGTGACCCGAATTATCGATAATCTCGTCAGTAAAAAGCTTGTTACTCGTGAAATCGGGACACGAGACCGGCGGATTTATAATTTGCATTTGACTGCAAAAGGCGAATCACTCGCTGGGGAACTGATCGATCATTATCGTGAGATTCATGGGCAAATATTAAAAAGCATTCCTTCTGATGAACGCGAAAAAATGATTACCAGTCTCTACAGATTAAACAATGCAGTTGAAAAATGGCTTATTGATAAATAATTTTTTTATTAAAGTAGTTGCTAATATCAAAAATTAAATATATCAAATAATAATAATGTCACATGTTGAGTGTAAATAAATCAACTCATAGAGGAAAATTATATGGCACAAATTACCCGAAGTGATGTAAAGTGGTTGCAGGAAAAGTTCGGCAATCGCGTGACTTTCGACAAAACGGAGCGCGTGCTTTACAGCCATGATATCGCAGCAATGCCCAATCTATTCAAACCCTTAATTGGAAATACCATTCCGGACATCGTCGTTCAACCGGAGAACGAAGGTGAGTTAATTGAAATTGTTACCTGGGCGGCGAAAAAGAAAATTCCCATTACCCCGCGTGGAAAAGCCTCATCAGGCTATGGCGGCGTTTTGCCGACGCGCAACGGAATTGTGATTGATTTCTATCAAATGAAAGATGTGCTGGAGGTGAACGAACAGGAGCTGACAGTTCGTGTTCAACCGGGTATCACGTGGGAACAATTGGATAAAGAGATCATGCCGAAAAATTTAACGCTGCGGATTTACCCGTCAAGTTATCCGTCATCTTCAGCCGGCGGCTGGCTGGCACAGGGTGGGGCAGGATTCGGCTCTTATCAGTACGGCTGGTTTTCGGATAATGTCGTATCTGCTCGTGTGGTTTTGCCGTCAGGAGAAGTGCGGGAATTCAGCGGCGAGGAACTGGAGCTGATCGCCGACGCGGAAGGAATCACCGGTATCATCAGCGAGGTGGTCGTCAAAATTCAACCATTGACTGATCTTGGCGTTACAGCCGTTGCATTCTCGGACGCCACGAAATTCACAGCCGCGATGAAAGAAGTCGTTAAAGAAAATCTGCCGGTATGGTCGATTGTGTTCATCAATCCGCGCATGGCGGAAATGAAAAACCGGGCTCCGGTCATGATGCATCACGGACATCCGGTGGCGCATAAACCGCTGCTACCGGCAGCGTATATTGCGACTATCGCTTTCCGCGAGGCAGACCGTGACGCGATGATGAAAAAACTGCCCGATATCGTGCGCCATCATGAGGGCGATATTTTGAAGCAGGAAATCGCAGATCATGAATGGGAAGAGCGCTTCAAGCTGATGGTTGTGAAGCGGCTGGGACCGTCGCTTGTTCCTTCTGAGATCGTGGTACCGTTGGAAACCTTCGATAAGGTAATGTGCCAGATCGAGCGCAAAGTGGATCAGCCGGTAGTGAAAGAGGGGGTTCTCATCAAGAATGGTAAAGACGGCGAGCCGGAGGTCGTGATCCTCGGTTTTATCCCGAGCGACCAGCGAAAATTTGCCTACAACCTTGTGTTCGGGCTGGTGCTGACGATTTTGAAAATCGCCGAAAAATACGGTGGCAGAGCATACTCCACAGGATTGTATTTTTCCAGTCGCAGTAAACAGATACTGGGCGAAGAGCGCCAGAAGCGTATGAAATCGTTCAAGAAAGATATCGATCCGAAAGGACTGCTGAATCCCGATAAGGTGTTCGGCAAAAAGCTTATCAGCCGGATTTTGGGAATGGCGAACATGCTGGAGCCACTCGCAAGACCTTTTGGCAATCTCGTGATTACACATGTCGGGGAACGCACCGGTTTCAAGCCTGTGAAAGATATTCCGGGCGATGTTGCCTGGCATGCATATGCCTGTTCTCAATGCGGCTACTGTGTGGATGAATGCGACCAGTTTTACGGACGCGGCTGGGAAAGTCAATCACCGCGGGGAAAATGGTATTGGCTGCGGGAATACATGGAGGGCAGAGCGGAATGGGATCAGAAAATGGTGGATACGATGTTGGTGTGCACCACGTGCGAGCTGTGCAATTTTCGTTGCTCCGCATCATTGCCAATTGAGCAATCCTGGATGAAACTAAGGGGCAAGCTGGTTCATGAAAATAATGAGATGACGTTCCCGCCGTTTGAGATGATGACCGCGGCGCTGGAATCACAGGGAAATATCTGGGCTGGTTATCGCAAAAACCGCACGGAATGGTTTCCGAAAGAACTGTGGAAAAAACATGGACCGGAGAAGAAGAGTAAAGTTGTCTATTTTGCCGGCTGCACAGCGTCCTATGTGGAACATGATATTGGCGCGGCGTCGGTCACGCTCCTGGATGCAGCCGGAGTAGATTTCACCTATCTCGGCAAAGCGGAAAATTGCTGCGGCACACCGATGCTGGTAGCCGGAAAGTGGGATACATTCGCTGAAGTGATGAAAAAGAACATTGCCAATGTAAAGGCAGCCGGTGCGGATACGGTGGTATCGTCATGTCCTGCCTGCGATATGATGTGGCGTCACACTTACAAAGAGTGGGCTGAAAAGTTGGGTATCGAGTATGATATCAAGGCGAAGCATTACAGTGAGCTCGTTGCCGACAAGATTCGCAACGGAGAATTTGAGTACACGCATGAAGTGAAAGAGAAAGTCACCTGGCATGATTCCTGTCATATTGGTCGTGTGTCCGGCGTGTACGAGGAGCCGCGGGAGGTGATTAAAGCCATCCCCGGGGTTGAATTCAAGGAAATGAAACACAATCGTGCGGAAGGGCATTGCTGCGGAAGCGTGCTGACGCTTATTAAAGAGCCGGACATTGCCAGAAAAATTGGTACGGTTCGTCTGGATGATGCGATCGAAAATAAATCCGAATCTGTTCTCGCATTGTGCCCGTGCTGTGAATTTCAATTGCGGGTCACTCAGCAAAAAGAAGATTTACCGCTGAAAATCCATGATCTGGCTGCGTTTGCCTGTCGAGGACTGGGTAAAAAATTCGACGATCCGAATCCCGAAGTGGCGAAACAGTGGGCGGTATTCGAGGCGATGATCGCGCTAATGACACCAAAAGGATTCGCCGAGTTGATGGACACAATGTGGGAAGATCTGCTGAACGCAATGCCAATGAAGATGGGTGCGATGATGAGAGGAATCGGAAAAATGGGTGTCGTTGGTGACGGCATGTTTGCAATGATGAAACCGATGTTCCCGGTGCTGTTCCCGAGATTGATGCCCGGCATGATGCCAAAGGTAATGCCCACCATGCTCGATCGTGTCCAGGAAAGAATTCCAATGCCCGATTACATGGCGGAACAGATGCCTACGCTGATGCCGAAAGTCATGGATAATCTGATGCCGAAAATGCTCCCGGATGTCGTGCCATTGGCAGTGCCCAAAATGGTCGATTATTTGAGGGGGCGGAACGGGAAGCAGGATTGAGGTTGTTCAAATCAAAGAATCGCTGAAGGCATATAGAAAGAACTTTGCAAAATAATTATTTTTCAAACAAAAATGTTATCAAACGTGGTGGCTTGTTATGATCCATATCATGCCACCACTCTTTCAGTTCCAGCAGCGACAAGCCATGTTCACTCGCTGCACTTAGAAAATCGGAGATGTGATGGACAAATGCCTGCACTTCGATAACCTCGCCTTCCTGCCGGAATTTCGCTTTCTTTCCCAGATATTGCCGGAATGGATGTAACTCGCTAATGTAGAACTTCCCGCTGCTTTTTAATATACGTGCGGCTTCCTGAAAGATGAATCCAAGTTTTTCGATATGTTCCAGAACCAGACTGGAGGCGATGAGATCGAAAGATTGGTTTTTGAGATGCCATGTTTGAGCGAGATTCGCGATGGCGAAAGTCACATTTTTCGCCGTAACACGGGATTTTGCCTGTGCGATCATGCCAGGCGAGCTATCGATTGCGTGCACCGAATTTCCGATTTTCGAAAGAAGGCGCGTATTCTTGCCTGTGCCGCAACCAATTTCCAAAATAGAATCAAAGCTCAGATCTTTCAGCGCATTTTCAGTGGCAATCGCATCGAGGTCACGTGTGGGATTGTCGTCCGAGTCATAAGTTTCGGACCAGCTATTGTAGGAGTCTCTTGTATTCATATTAAAAAAATACCACAGAGCACACAGATAGTTTCTGTGTGCTCTGTGGTTCAATTAAGTTCAGAACTAAAAGCTATTATCGATACTGAAACAACATTGCCCACAAAATCATTCCAACCAGTGTAAAACCGAATATCAGGCAGCAGATTCCGAAAATATGCGACCATATTGTAAGCCAGCGCTGGGGTTTTGACTTAAGACTTTTTCGGAGTTTGCCTTCAGCTTTCACGATCTCATATTCTCTGGGACGTTCGTGTTTGAATGTTTCCAGCGGAATTTTTCCGGTAAAGATAACCGGGTCCATGGGAAATTTTTCCGGTCTGAAATGGGTGTTGAAAAAGTGCACTGTAAAAATGAATCCGGTCGCCAGAAGCGCTTCATCGCTATGAATGATTGTTGCAATATTGATCATATATCCCGGCAGGAACCGCGTGAAAAATTCCGGAAACCACAGAATCAGTCCTGTTAAGCCGATCATCGAGACGCCCCAGAATACGGCAAAATAATCGAATTTTTCCCAATAAGTCCAGCGACCGTAGTGCGGTTGCTTCCTTCCGCCAATAAACCAGAACATGGTTCGGAAAAATTCTTTCACATCGCGCCAATTCGGGAAGAGTCCTTCTTTATCGAAAACAAATTTAAGCAAGGATTTACCTGATTGCTTCCATTTTTTAAAGAGGATTATGAAATGAACGCCAAAATAGAAAAATGTCAACAACGCGCAGAAGCGATGTATTGCTCCGGCGCTTTCAAATCCGCCCATTAAATTCGCCAGGAAGACAGCCCAATCGTTACCGGCGAATTTCAGAATCATGCCTGTCACCGCCAGTCCGAAAAAGCTGACGATTACGATCAGATGCAAAATTCGCCATGAGGGCTCGAACCTTTGATAATAGCTTTTCGATTCTCGACGCAGCTTTTTGTTTAATTTAAACCTTTGTCGAAACGATCTCGGAATCCACAATAATGTATGAATTCCAAAGAAGGCAAAGGTAAAGATCAGCAACGAAGTCATTGCCCAGAAGGTGTAGTACAGAATCGGATATTTGTTCTTGTTGTGATGCGTCGCATGCGTTAAATAACCGGTGAATTGCCGGTTAGAGTTAGGATGACACTGGCGGCAGGTTTCGACGATATTCTCGCGGCTCAATGTAGAATTCGTAAATTCAGTCGGTAAAATATTATGGGAGCCGTGACAATCCGAACATTTCGCAGTTTTGCCGGAACCCAACAGCGATACTTTTCCGTGATAGGTGTCAAAATATGTCCCTGTTTCATATTTGTGGCATGTGCCGCATTCTGCCAGGATTTGCTGGCGAAAGGAAGTCCTGTCGATTCGTTCCACTTCATGCGCGTTGTGGCAATCATGACATGTGGGCAGCTTTTCATCGGTATTTACGACTTCGGGACTATGAATCGAGCTTTTAAATTCTTCGTAAATGCCGAGATGACATTCACCACAGGTTTCATCGACGTTATCCGGATTGACATGTGATGTCGGATCAGATGCCGGAAGTGCCAGATGCGCGGTATGACAATCGGTACAAACCGCAGTCACCATTAAGCCGCTCTCCAACAGTCCCTTTCCATGAATGCTCATGGTATAATGCTTTATGATATCTTTATCTTCACCTTTATACCTTACCGCGGCTTCCTCTCCAGCTCGGTGACAATTTCCGCACAACTGCGGAATATTCCGAGGAAAGATCGGTGAAGTCATATCTTGTTCGGACTGAATTAAATGTTCACCGTGGCAGAATTTGCAATCCGGCGCGTTGGGATCATCAGCTACGTGCAGTTGTCCATGAATGCTTTCGTAATAATTCTCTTGTTGTTCTGCGTGGCATATCGAACAGTCCACCGGACCTGAATCGAGGCAGACCGGGTTTTTCAAATTGCTGACATTTACATGACATTTGATACATTCGATTTGATTTGCGTGTGCAGAATGCTGTAATTCTGTCAGATCCACGTAAAGGGAATCGGTCTGTCCGTTTTCTTCCCGTGTCAGATCCTTTCTGGAATGACAGTTCATGCAATATTCATCTGTCATTGTATCTGTATAGAAAACCCGGCGGATGACATGCGGAGAATGGCAATCGATGCAGGCAGGAATAATATCAGGTCTTTTTTCCCACAGCTCGCCTCGCACCACCTTGACGTGAACCTGTTCGATTTGTGCGTGGCACTGCATGCAGGTTTGGGCAATATTGTCGCGGTTAATTGATGATCTTGGATCGGTGTGCGGCAGGATGCTGTGATAATTATGACAATCCGTGCAAACAGCGGTTACCGTCAAGCCCCGCTGGAACAAGCCTTCGCCGTGGATGGACATGGAGTAATTCCGGATGATGTCCTTTTGGGGAATATTGTGGCGTCTCACCATTTCGGAGTCTTCCTTGTGGCAGGTTCCGCACATGATCGGAATGTTCATGACATAGGTTTCCGAGTTTTCATCATCTGGTGGCAGAATATAATGCGAACCATGGCAATCAATGCATGTAGGAGCATCCGGATCATTACGTTCCAAAGCCGTACCATGAAGACTTTCATTATAATCTTCGGCTGCGTCGTCATGGCAAAGACCACAATCTACTTTTTCTAATGGTGTATCGTGCGGCATTTCCTCCACATCGGCATCGAAGTGGCAGGATACACAGCCATTTTCCCCGTGTACTGATTTCTCATACCTGGATTTCTTGACGAACAACTGAATTGTTTTTCCATCTCGTTCCATGGTTAAAGTGGGATCGGAATGGCACATCAGGCAGGTTTCGTCGTCCACTGCAAATATCATGTAAGGGGTAGCAATGGATGTAAAAAGAATTATAAGAATGGGAAAGATAAGTTTTTGGTGCATATTAATAATTAACTTAATTTAATTATTGGAATTTTAGAAATATAATATATAAATTATCTTTCAAAATATCAAGTGAATTTTCCCGGAAAAAATTATTGCTTGACATTATTACTGAAGTTTTGTATTATATACGTTGAAAATATTCAACTAACAAATTGATT
>WJJN01000249.1 GCA_014729735.1 Candidatus Zhuqueibacterota bacterium | reverse complement strand
TTCGATGAAGATGACAATCTGAAAGCAGGCATTGCTCGATTGTACGAGCAAATCAGCCGACCAATCATGATCGACACCAATTATGAATTCGGCGCAGCAGATATTTACGGTCTGCAGCCGCGCACCTTTCCGGCGCTGTTTCAGGGCTCTCGTTTTTTCATGACCGGTCGCTACAAAAATCCGGGACTGTCCGCAGTGTCAGTCGCCGGTACATCCACAGATGGGATCACGGCGCTGGATTACCGGCTGCCATTCAGCAGCGAGACCGACCAGAATAAATTCGCAGAGCGCATCTGGGCAAAGGAGACCATCGACGATATCGAACGGCAGATTGCGGTGTACGGCGAAACAGATTCGCTGAAAAATCTGGATATTGCCATCAGCCTGCAATACAACATTCGCTGCAAATACACTGCATTTATCGCAGATTACGAAAACGAGGCAACCACTGTTCGCACGCTCGAACCGGAAATCGCACAGCCGGTGACTTCGTACATCGTCGGCAACTACCCGAACCCGTTCAATCCGACGACGCACATCCAATTCTATCTTGATGAGAATGCTGGTCATTTCGGGCAAAAATTTCTCCGCGTTTATAATATGCTCGGGCAGTTGGTGGCAATTATCGACATCAGCAAACTGGGACCGGGGATGCACACAGTCATTTTCAATGGAATGGATTTCCAGGGTAATCCGCTGCCATCGGGCGTGTACATTTGCCAGCTTGTTGCGGGGAAGCAGGTGAGTACGATTCGGGTGAGTTTGATGAAGTAGATACATTATTGATTGATTGAAAAAATCCTGTTTTCGTTTAAGAGAACAGGATTTATTTCTTGTTTTAAACTGTATTAAAGAAAGGAAATACGAATGACAAAATACATAATCTTTGCAGTCATTATGTCTTCATTACATTTTCCTCTAAATGCTCAGCCTTATGGTGAAGAGATAGACATAGTTACTTCTAGCAAAAAAATCTCACATTTTGATTATCAAAAATTGACAGATAGCACATTTGTACTTATATGGAAATATATGTATCAACAGTACTTTAATAACCATTTGGATACTATTGGTTCAATTTATGCCTTTCCTAAAGGAGTTCCACTTACATATCTACGTAAAAATATTATTCTTAAAAATGGTAATCATACCGTCTTTTGGGGGCAGGAAGATGGAGACTATGTTAGATTTTATGCGCAATTTTTAACTGAATCAGGTGAGCTATCAGGAAATCCTATCCTCATAAATCCGAACTTTAGTTCGTGGGGCGGAGGTTCTGGACTGAGCGCCACAACCTTAAATGATGGCAATATTCTTTGTAGCTGGCACAATTGGCGACCAGGAGGAAGATATGGTCAAATGTTATCACCAAATGGCTATCGGATAGATGAAGAATTTAAAATGAATGAAGATTACGATTACGACATGAAGGATTTAATCGCAACGATACAATTGCCAAATGATCAGCTCGTATTATTTTCTGAAACTGATCCAGTTTACTATATATGGTCTGTTGAGGAAAAAAGAACACTTAAAAAGGTTGAATTTAAGTCCAGTTATTATATTAATTGGGTAAATGCATTTCCATTACACCAAAATATTACGCTGGCTGTATGGGAAGATTGGCCAAACCAGATAATGTCGGGAATAATTTTCGATGAGAACTTCGAACCAATGAGCGATGAAATTACATTTGGAGTTTCAAATTATTTCCATTGCTTTCCTATATCACCTGACGAATTTATCACAATACTGCAGTCTGGTGCCAATGGTTCTTTTAATTACACACTACAAAAATACAATAATATAGGCGAAACGATCAGCAGTGCTAAATTATTTGATGAGACATATCTTGCTGTAATAAAATTAATATCCAATGAAACATTATTATTTATTTGGTTTGAATATAACCATCAAAATCAGCAAAGGGATTTTTTCGCACAAAAATTAAATACACGAACATTAAAATTAGGACGGATATTCAAAATAAATCAAGAATCTTTTGAATATAGCGTAATTTACATGCATCCAATACCGAATGGTGAGTTTCTGATATTTTGGTCTGATAATTATGGAAATATCAAAGCAAAAAGATTCAGCAAGGATCCCATTCATCATAATCTACAATCCTTTAAAGCGCTTTCTCCCTCGAATGATGAATCCGTAAAGACAATAAATCCTCTATTTACTTGGCAAAAATCAAGTAAGCAGAATTTGGTATATTCTTATGAACTTAAATATTTTGTATATTATGACTCAACTCCTGAATTTCTACACCCCCAACTAGCAACCGTTGAAGGAGACACATCTATGATTATAAAAGGATTGACTCCAGGTACAACTTATTATTGGAAAGTATTGGCACGAAATCTTGCCGGAGATAGTTTGTGGAGTTCGAATACAAACGGTTTTTTGGTGAAACATACTGCTACGAAAGTGGACGGAGGCTTAAATAATACAAATAGTCCTATGGAATTTAAACTAATGCAAAATTACCCCAATCCGTTCAATCCGACGACGCACATTCAATTCTATCTGGATGAGAATGCCGGTCATTTCGGACAAAAATTCATCCGCATTTACAATATGCTGGGACAGTTAGTGGCAATTATCGACATCAGCAAACTGGGACCGGGGATGCACACGGTCATTTTCAATGGAATGGATTTTTGGGGTAACCCGCTTCCATCGGGCGTGTATATTTGCCAGCTTGTTGCGGGGAATCAGATGAGCACGATTCGGGTGAGTTTGATGAAGTAGACATAATTTCCATTTTTAATTCCATATTTCTTAGCCACGGATGCACACAGAT
>WJJN01000248.1 GCA_014729735.1 Candidatus Zhuqueibacterota bacterium | reverse complement strand
CTGCCTGTCCTTGATTTGCCAAATACATCGTTATGGCTGCGGTTAAAGTCGTCTTGCCGTGATCTACATGACCAATCGTTCCTATATTTACATGCGGCTTCGTCCGCTCAAACTTTGCCTTAGCCATCGGTCATTACCTCCATTTAAATTGTTTTCAATTTAACCTACTCTTCTTACACCTTCCAACATCTGAGCTGATTTTTCGTCAGAGATTAGATCGTAATGTGAAAATTGCATTGTGTAAATACCACGTCCCTGAGTCAATGACCTCAGTTCCGTCGCGTAGCCAAACATCTCACTTAACGGGACCGTGGCATTAATGATTTGTACATTTTTGCGGGAGGAAATACCTTCAATACGCGCCCGCTTTGAATTTAAATAACTCACAACTTCACCCAGGTAGTCCTCGGGTACATTCACTTCTACTTTAACAATCGGCTCTAAAATAACCGGTTTTGCTTTCATCGCAGCATTTCGAAAGGCAATTGTACTTGCGATTTTGAATGCCAGCTCAGTCGACTCCTGTTCATCATACGAACCGCCCGTGAGAGTAACTTTCACATCGACAACCTGATATCCCAGTAATACTCCTCCGAGCATTGCTTCTTTTACCCCATCGATTATCGGTTTAATAAATTGTTTCGGGATAATCTCTGGTGATACTTTATTATTAAACTCAAATCCAGCAGCCTTTTCATTTGGCTCGATTTCGAGTTCGACTTCCGCATACTGTCCCTTGGATGCGGCTTGTTTGATAAAACTTCCGCGATCTCTTATTTTTTGAGTGATCGTCTCTTTATATGCAACTTGTGGCTTGCCAACATTTGCGTTTACTTTGAATTCCCGAAATAGTCGCTTCGAGATAACATCCAAATGAAGCTCGCCCATACCTGAGATGATCGTTTGTCCGGTATCCTCATCATATTTTACCTGGAAGGTCGGATCTTCCTCTGCCAGCCGATCCAGCGAATCCAGAAGCTTTTCTTCATCGGCTTTTGTTTTTGGCTCGATTGCAATCGAAATCACTGGTTCCGGGAAGCGCATTGTTTCCAATAAAATCTGGTGTTTATCGTGGGTCAAGCTATCTCCCGTCCGCGTGAATCTTAGTCCTACTGCTGCAACGATGTCTCCGGTTTTAACTTCTTTCAAATCTTCACGTTTATTTGCAGACATCTGCAGAATTCTTCCAAGCCGTTCATGCTTGTGTGTGTTTACATTATAGATGCTTTTACCGGTCTGAGCCGTTCCGGAATAAACACGGATGTATATTAATTTTCCGACAAATGGATCGGAACTCACTTTGAATGCCAGTGCTGAAAAAGGCTCCTCATCATTGGCTTTTCGAATTTCCTCGCGCTCTGTCTTCGGATTTTTGCCCTTGATCGGCGGTACATCCAGTGGCGAGGGTAGAAACTTTACGATAGCATCCAGCAATTTCTGAACGCCTTTGTATTTGAATGCCGAACCGCATAGTACTGGAAAGTATTTTACATCAAGAGTGCCTTTTCTCAGCGCCCGAACAATGTCGTCCTCCTCGATTGGCTCGCCGTCCAGATATTTCTCCAGAATAACATCATCATGTTCGGAAATCGTTTCGATCAACTTTGTGCGATATTCATTCGCCACTTTCGACAGATCCGATGGTATATCGATTTCGTCGAATGTCGACCCGAGACTTGTCGGATCGTAAACCAGTCCTTTCATGCTGATAAGATCGATGATCCCGTTGAACATCTCGCCTTCTCCCATCGGCAGTTGGATCGGCAGCGCTCTCGCACCTAATTTATCTTTAATCATCGAAACAGCATTTAAGAAATCCGCACCAACCCGGTCCATCTTATTGATAAATGCAAGCCTCGGAATCCGGTATTTATCAGCCTGTTTCCAGACTGTTTCGGATTGCGGCTCAACTCCACCGACAGCGCAGAAGATGGCAACCGCACCGTCTAAAACTCTCAAAGAACGTTCAACTTCGACTGTGAAATCCACATGTCCCGGAGTATCGATAATATTGATTTTATGCTTCTTCCAGTTACATGCGATCGAAGCTGAGGTGATTGTGATTCCACGCTCCTTTTCCTGATCCATCCAGTCCATTGTTGCTGTTCCGTCGTCCACTTCTCCCATTCGATGAACTTTACCGGAATAGAACAGTATTCGCTCCGTGGTTGTAGTCTTGCCCGCGTCGATATGTGCCATTATTCCGATATTTCTCAGGTTGCGGAGCCTTATTTCTTCTTTTTTTTGCATAAAAAAATCCACCGAAGTGACGAGAGAAAAATACCTAATCTTTCTCCCAGTATTCTGTGGAGAAATTTTTAAGCTATAATTTTTTTTCTACAGGTATTATCTCCTGAACCACAATCTTATAAAATTATATCATTTACTAACTAATCAATTACCAACGAAAATGAGCGAAAGCCTTGTTTGCTTCAGCCATTTTGTGTGTGTCTTCGCGTTTTTTAATCGATGGACCTTCTTTGTTCGCGGCAGCGATCAACTCGGAAGCCAATTTCTGATGCATTGTCTTTTCGTTTCGCTGCTTTGCATAACTGATGATCCACCGGATCGCTAACGCCTGACGTCTTTTTGCATTAACTTCTACCGGTACCTGGTAAGTTGCGCCACCCACACGTCTCGATTTCACCTCCAGGATCGGCTTCACGTTTTCCAAAGCTTTATTGAAAACTTCCAATCCGTTGTCTTTTGTCTTCTCCTCGATCGACTCCAAAGCACGATAGAAATTTTTTTCGGCAATGCTTTTTTTACCTCTTCTCATCAAACCATTGATGAATTTGGTAACCACAATGCTGTTGTACTTTGGATCCGGTAGAACTTCTCTCGGAATTATTCTTTTTCTTCTTGGCATAGATTCCTAATCGCTATTTTTTCTTTTTAGTACCATATTTTGATCGACCATTCGAACGGTCCTGAACACCACTTGTATCCAGCACGCCCCTGATGATATGATAACGAACTCCAGGCAGATCTTTCACACGCCCACCCCGAATCAACACAATGGAGTGTTCTTGCAAATTGTGTCCTTCACCAGGTATATAAGCAGTCACTTCAAAGCCGTTTACCAATCTGACACGTGCGACTTTGCGCAGTGCTGAATTAGGCTTTTTAGGTGTTGTTGTATAAACTCGTGTACAAACACCTCTTCGTTGCGGACAGCCAGTCAACGCCGGAGCAGATGTTTTCGAAGTTATCGTCTTGCGCCCTTGTCGTACTAATTGATTTATTGTTGGCAAATTGACTCTCCTAAAAAAATGAAGTCCTAAATTTAGTTAATATATTATTAAATAGCAACATATTTTTTAATTATTTTGACATTTTTATTGATCGGTTACTAGCTCCGCTTCCTCGGTTTTCTCGGATTCAGCAGGTTCGTCTTCTTCATCTCCTTCTCCATCGTCGCCTGCCGAATAAACAACAAGATCTTTGAATTTGGAAAGTCCGGTTCCTGCTGGAATAAGGTTACCCATCACAACATTTTCCTTCAGACCGTGCAGATAATCGACCTTTCCCTCGATGGAAGCATCTGTCAGCACTCGTGTTGTTTCCTGGAACGAAGCCGCAGAAATAAAGCTTTCCGTGGTCAACGAGGCTTTGGTAATGCCAAGCAACAACGGCTGGAATGTAGCCGGTTGTGCCTGTCTACTGACCGCCGGTTTTTTCTTCGTTTTATTTAGTCGATCATTTTCAGAATTCAATTCTTGCTTGGGAACCAGATCATTGACATCGAAATCCGAATCGCCGGCATCAGTTATGACGACCATGTCGCGGATTTCCCTGTTTTCTTCCTGAAATCGCAGCCTGTCTATCTGATCGCCGGGCAGGTACATCGTGTCGCCCGGATCCTCGATCTTCACTTTCTGCAGCATCTGCCGCACGATTACCTCGATATGCTTGTCATTGATCCTGACACCCTGCATCCGGTACACTTCCTGGATTTCATTTACCAGATATTCCTGTACCTTGTTTGCACCCATAATGTTCAATATTTCATGGGGTGCAACAGAACCTTCACAAAGTTTTTCACCGGCATTCACATAATCGCCGTCGTGAACTAGAATATGTTTACCATATGGAATCTGATAGACTTTCTCTTCCTGACCATCTCGTGAAGTCACCGAAATCTTTCGGATCCCACGTCGAATTTCGCCGAATTTAATTTTACCGTCGATTTCAGATACTGTTGCCGGTTCCTTCGGACGTCTGGCTTCGAATAACTCAGCAACTCGTGGCAGACCACCGGTAATATCCCGTGTTTTGGAAATTTCCCGCGGAATCTTCACCAGCACATCACCAGCTTTTACTTTCTGACCGTCGTGCACCTGTAAAGAAGCCCGCGTCGGAATGATGTAGCTTCCGATATCCTTTCCATTGTCATCTACGATAATGATCTGGGGACTCAGGTTGCGGCTTCTGGTTTCGATAATAACCCGCTGCCGCATACCGGTCGCTTCGTCAAGTTCGTCGCGATATGTCAGGTTTTCTTTGATGTCGACGAATTTCACAGTACCGCTTTGTGTGGTAACAATCGATGCGGCATAAGGATCCCACTGGA
The DNA here is from genome assembly GCA_014729735.1 of Candidatus Zhuqueibacterota bacterium. GTDB lineage: Bacteria > Zhuqueibacterota > Zhuqueibacteria > Thermofontimicrobiales > Thiofontviventaceae > Mariaggregatimicrobium. The sequence goes on along the minus strand of WJJN01000248.1, from coordinate 1,780 downwards.
ATATCTTATCTCCCCGCTTGATCTGGTCGCCTTCACTTACCAGCACGGTAGCACCGTATGGAATAATATAGCTGGCAACGGTTCTGTTATCCTCATCAATCAACAATATTTTTCCGTTGCGACCGACAGCAACCAAATCTTCATTATGTGTAATCAGTTTCAGATTTTCAAATTTAACCGTTCCGGCGAATTTTGCCACGATTTGTGACTGAGCGGCGATACGTGAAGCCGTTCCACCGATATGGAATGTACGCAGCGTAAGCTGGGTTCCCGGTTCACCAATCGATTGTGCAGCCATAACGCCGACTGCCTCACCAATTTTCACCGGCTTCCCGCTGGCAAGATTTCGTCCGTAGCACAGCGCACAGACGCCGCGTTTTGCTTCGCATGTTAATACGGATCGAATTCGTACATATTCGATACCGGCATTATAAATGGCATCTGCCATTTCTTCGTTAATCAATGTTCCTGCTTCGACCAGGACATTTCCTTCATCATCAAAAATATCTTCCGCCGCAACACGCCCTAAAATTCGGTCCCTTAATGGCTCGATCACTTCTTCACCTTCTTTGAGGTCGCTTACCGTTAATCCAAGAATGGTTCCGCAATCACTGTCTGTGATGATGATGTCCTGCGCCACATCGACGAGACGGCGGGTCAGATATCCGGCATCAGCGGTTTTCAACGCGGTATCCGCCAGTCCTTTTCGGGCACCATGTGTTGAAATAAAGTATTCCAACACCGTCAATCCTTCTTTAAAATTGGAAACAATCGGATTTTCGATAATTTCGCCCATCTCACCTGTCATCTTCTTCTGAGGTTTCGCCATCAAACCGCGCATTGCCGCCAACTGGCGAATCTGCTCTTTAGAACCACGGGCACCGGAATCCGCCATCATAAATACCGGATTGAATCCTTCGCTGTCCTTTCGTAGTTCTTCGAACATAATTTCCGCTACCTCGCTCGTCGTATGAGTCCAGATGTCGATGATTTTGTTATAGCGTTCTCCATCTGTGATGATTCGGCTTTCATACTGATTCTGAATTTGAGCAACATTTTTGAACGCCCGCTCCAGGTATTCCTGTTTCTTTTCCGGTATGCGAACATCTTTCATACTCACTGTGACGCCGGCTTTCATTGCATAGTAAAAACCCTGCGTCTTGATCTTGTCCAGAAAGTTCGCCGTAACAAAATTGCCGGATCGTTTGTAGACCTCTGCGACGATCTCTTCGATTCTTTTCTTCGTCAGCAGTTCATTTATATATGGAATCCCTGGTGGAATTATTTCATTGAATAGTATTCTGCCTGTTGTCGTATTATATATTCTTCCGTTGATTCGCACTTTGATTTTTGCGTGTAAATCGACCGCTTCATTGCTATAGGCAATCAGCACCTCTGCCGGAGATGAAAATTCCTTATTCTCTCCTTTTTGATTCGATTTTGCTTTGGTTAAATAATAGCATCCGATCACAATATCCTGGCTCGGGATTGCCAATGGTCGTCCGTTCGCCGGGGATAAAATATTATTTGTCGACAGCATCAACAATTGCGTTTCGATCTGCGCATAAAATGATAGTGGCACGTGTACTGCCATCTGGTCACCGTCGAAGTCCGCGTTAAAAGCCGCACATACCAACGGATGTATCTGTATCGCTTTGCCCTCTATCAGCACCGGCTGAAACGCCTGAATGCCCAACCTGTGCAATGTCGGCGCACGGTTCAACATAATCGGGTGATCCTCGATAATTTCTTCCAGGATTTCCCAGACTTCATTATCACG
>WJJN01000247.1 GCA_014729735.1 Candidatus Zhuqueibacterota bacterium | reverse complement strand
CTGCCTGTCCTTGATTTGCCAAATACATCGTTATGGCTGCGGTTAAAGTCGTCTTGCCGTGATCTACATGACCAATCGTTCCTATATTTACATGCGGCTTCGTCCGCTCAAACTTTGCCTTAGCCATCGGTCATTACCTCCCCAATTGTTTAAGGTTAAAAATTTAATTATAAAAGAGCCCACGACCAGGATTGAACTGGTGACCTCATCCTTACCAAGGATGTGCTCTACCGACTGAGCTACGTGGGCTTTGGTTAATTGACATTTAAAACCCCTCACAACAAATCGGTCGCAATCCTTTTTTGATTATCTCCACCACCCGAGAACTTTTATGAACTCCCCTTCCACCCACGTTGCAAGTTCTAAGAAGTAATCAAATTAGGAGCGATTATGAGGGGTACAATGAATGAGCGGGAAACGGGGGTCGAACCCGCAACCCTCAGCTTGGAAGGCTGATGCTCTAGCCAATTGAGCTATTCCCGCAATATCTTTTCAGCAAATCACTACAGCAATGAATATATATAAAAAAATCCGTGGGAAGGGGAGGATTCGAACCTCCGAAGGCTGAGCCGACAGATTTACAGTCTGTTCCCTTTGACCGCTCGGGAACCTTCCCAGATTTGAGCCACCAGCAGGAGTCGAACCCGCGACCGACTGATTACAAATCAGTTGCTCTACCATCTGAGCTATGGTGGCGTACCTTATTTAACCACCATTAGATTGTCTAACGGATACACTTCACTCTTTACTCAGTCGATTTTTCAGAGAAACCTATAATATAACATTTATTTTTTAAAAGTCAAGTTTTTTTTAGAATTTTTTCCACACAGTCTTATCTTTTCGATCTTCCAGTTCAATACCTTTCTCTACCAGTCTATCTCTTATAAAATCCGCAAGTTTCCAGTTTTTTTGTTCTCTTAATTTCTGTCTTACCTCAACTAAGATGTCCAGATAAACTTTTTGTTCTACTTCAGAAATTTTATTTTGTTCACTTTCGATTATTCCCAGGAATTCATTGAATTCCAAAATTGTATTTTTAATCCGCAGTAATGCTTCCAGATCGCGTTGTTGTATCTGTTCTGCCGACATAATAATGTTCGCTTCCCGCACCATCTCAAAAATCTTTGCCATGGCATTCGCCGTATTAAAATCATCATCCAGGGCTGCGAGAAACTGTTCTCTCAAATTATTTATGATAGTGGAGCCGTTTATTTTTTTCGCATCCGGCTGAAATTCTTTTAATGCGATATCGATGTTGGCTAAAGTCGAGTTAATTCTGCTAAGCGCCTGTTGTGATTCATGAATCCTTTCCTCACTAAAATCAATCGGACTTCGATAGTGCTTCAATAAAAAGAACATGCGAATGACTTCCGGTTTGTATTTTTCCAGAATTTCCCGGGCAGTGAAAAAATTTCCTGCCGATTTCGCCATTTTTTCGCCATCAACATTCAAAAAGCCGTTATGCATCCAGTAATTCACGAACCGTGTGCCTGTTGCGCCCTCACTTTGTGCAATCTCATTTTCATGGTGCGGGAAAATGAGATCCACGCCGCCGGCATGAATATCGAATGTATTACCCAGATATTTCATCGACATGACTGAGCACTCGAGATGCCAGCCGGGTCTGCCTTTGCCCCATGGGCTTTCCCAGGATGGTTCCCCCGGTTTGGCTGCTTTCCAAAGTACAAAATCCAGCGGATCTTTCTTTCGTTTGTCCACTTCCACCCGAGCACCGGATTTCAAATCATCAATTTTTTTGCCGGATAGCTTTCCGTACTGCGGTAATTTTTTCACATCATAAAAAACATCGCCTTCTGCAGGATATGCAATTCCCTGATCCACCAATTTTTTTACAAGTTCGATCATATCATCGATATGATCCGTTGCTTTCGGACTGACGTCCGGATTGCGGATACCCAACTTCTCGCAATCTTCGAAGTACGCCTGCGTATATTTTGCCGCCACCTCTGCGGTGGAAGTTTTTTCTTCATTGGCAGATCTAATGATCTTGTCATCTATATCCGTAATGTTAACAACATATCGAACGTCATATCCGCGATACATTAAATATCGTCTAAATATATCAAACATGAGTAATGGTCGGGCATTTCCGATATGAAAGTAATTGTACACAGTCGGTCCGCAGACATACATTTTAACCTTGCTGTCCGCCAGCGGTTTGAATGCTTCTACAGAGTTAGTGTACGTATTGTATATTCTTAATGCCATCATTTATCTCCGATTTTTAATTGGGCTATCCTAACGATAACCTCCGACTATATTTTCAACGAGTCTCTGGCATTTGTCTTTTCCAAACAATTCAATAACAACCGGTAATTCCGGTCCATGTACTTTCCCGGTTAACGCAACCCGAATCGGCATCCATAGGTCACGCCCCATTATGCCGGTTTCTTTTTGAACGCTTTTCATGATATTTCGAAAGATGTCGACATCGATCCGGTCGATATTTCGAAGTTCACGTAAAAAAGACCAGAACACTTTCTGAGATGTATCTTTCCGAATAACTGCCCGCGCATCTGTTTCGTCGATGGTGATATGATCCTGAAAAAATATTTTTGCCTGATCGATGATTTGTTCCAGATAATCGATTTTATCCTGCAATGCGGCTACGATTTTCTTCGTCTTTTCATAATCTGTTGTTTCATAACCTGCCTTATCAAAAAAAGGAATGGCTAACTGCGTCAACTTTTCGACATCCATCTCCCGAATGTATTGTCCGTTCATCCAATCCAATTTCTCAACATTGAAAACCGCGGCTGATTTCGAGATCCGGCTAAAATCGAATTCTTTGATCAACCGGTCGACAGATAATATTTCATCGCCGGATTGGGAAGACCAGCTAAGCAGACTCAGAAAATTGATCAATGCCTCGGGAATATAGCCTTTGGCACGGTATTCATCTACCGAAGTCGCCCCGTGTCGCTTGGATAAGCGCATCCGGTCTGCTCCAAGTATCATCGGAATATGCGCATACAGCGGCACATCCATTCCAAGTGCCTGTGTCAGCAAAATTTGCCGCGGAGTATTGGACACGTGATCGTCCCCGCGAATGACATGCGAAATCTGCATCAAACTGTCATCGACCACGCATGCAAAATTATAGGTCGGAATTCCTTCTGCCCGCATAATCACAAAATCACCGATATTTTCCACGTCAAAGGAAATCGTCCCTTTTACCACATCCTCGAACTCTACCTGCCCTTCCGGGACTTTGAATCGTACCGCGGGTTTTCGCCCGGCATGGATCAGCTCTTGTTCTTCCGCATCCGAAAGATGGAGGCACTTGCGGTTATAAGTGACCTGGCGTCCCTCCCGAACAGCGTCTTTTCGCATCTGCTCTAACTCTTCAGGGGTACAATAACAATTGTATGCTTTACCTTCTTCACGTAACTTATTCGCATATCGTTGATATAATTCAAATCGCATCGACTGACGATATGGTCCGAATTCTCCCTCAGTATCGGGTCCTTCATCCCATTGAATACCCAGCCAGTTTAAATCTTCATAAATACGATTGACATATTCACTCTTTGATCTTTCTGGGTCAGTATCTTCGATTCTGAGAATAAAAGTGCCACCAACGTGGCGTGCGAATAACCAATTCAAAATCGCTGTTCGGGCGTTGCCAATATGCAAATGCCCGGTCGGACTCGGCGCAAAGCGAACACGTGCACTATGCTTCATGAAATCGTTTCCTCATTTTCGGTTCTATCAGTCTCAGTAATTACGGTAGCTAAATACTAAATAATCAGCATGGCATCGCCATAACTATAAAAATGATATTTGTTTTCAATCGCTTTTTCATATGCCTTGAAAAGAAAATCCTTTCCGGTAAACGCTGATGCCAGCATTATCAGCGTCGAACTGGGCAGATGGAAGTTAGTTACCAGTTTATCGACAATTCTGATTTCATAAGGTGGGTAGATAAATTTATCTGTCCAACCCTGCATCGGTTTTACCCAGCCTTCGGAAGTGACAACCGATTCCAGTGCCCGAACAGTGCTTGTTCCGGTGGCAACCACCTTGCCGCCGCCTTTCATCGTTTGATTGATTTTCTCGGCAGCTTCTTTTGAAATCTCGAAATATTCCGAATCCATTTTATGACGGCTTAAATCTTCGACCATCACCGGACGAAAGCTGCCTAATCCAAGGTGCAATAATATCGGAATGATACGCACACCTTTTTTCTTCAGTTTATTGAGCAGCTCTTTTGTAAAATGCAATCCTGCTGTCGGCGCAGCCACCGCACCCCGTGTTTTCGCGTACACCGTTTGATAACGTTCTTTATCGCCTGGTTCCGGTGGTCTTTTAATATACGGAGGTAAAGGTGACTTACCCAGTCTTTCGACGATTTCAAAAAAATCTCCTTCATAGAAAAAGCGAACAACCCTTCCACCGGAAACCGTATTGTCGATCACGTCACATATCAACTCATTCCCGATTGTCAACCGATTACCGACCCGCACTTTCCTCGCCGGACGAACCAATACTTCCCACATGCTGTTTTCCAGTTCCCGCAACAAGAATATCTCAACCTGAGCATCTGTTTTATCTTTTGTTCCCATCAATCGTGCCGGGAAAACTTTGGTTTCATTAATTACCAAACAATCTTTCGCATCGATATATTCATGGATATCGCTAAATTTTCGATCTTCTATTGTTTCATCCTTGCGGTTAAGAACCATTAAACGCGCCTTATCGCGCTTCTCTGACGGATATTCTGCAATCAATTCTTCCGGTAAATTAAATTTAAAGTCTGATAACTTCATAATTTAACTCCTCAAAATAGTTTCTGTTGACCATTCTTACTCCTGGTCAACCCCAAATGGCTGTACGCTAAATCCGTTGCCACTCTGCCTCGGGGTGTGCGGTTCAAAAATCCTTTGTTGATCAAAAACGGTTCATAAACTTCTTCAATCGTTTCACCAGGTTCGCCGACTGCGATTGCAAGCGTGTTTAGTCCGACCGGTCCTCCTCCGAATTTATGAATCACCACCGTGAGAATCTTTTTATCCATTTCATCCAGACCAAGTTCATCGACGTCAAGTTGCAACAGCGATTCTTTGGTGATATTCATATCAATTTTGCCGTCTCCGCGGACCTGGGCAAAATCGCGTATTCTGCGCAATAATCGATTCGCGATGCGTGGTGTGCCCCGCGATCTTCCGGCGATTTCCAGTGCCGCTTCCGGCTCGACATCAATCTCCATAATCTTCGCCGAACGCGTAACAATTTTTTCGAGTTCCTCCGCTTCGTAGTAATCCAGCCTGCTGACGACACCGAACCGTGCCCTCAGCGGGGAGGTTAGCGACCCGGCACGCGTCGTTGCCCCTACCAGCGTAAATTGCGATAATTTCAACTGAACGGAGCGCGCGTTCGGTCCTTTATCAATAATTATATCCAGCTTGAAGTCTTCCAACGCGGGATAGAGATATTCTTCGATTACCCTGCTCAGCCGGTGAATTTCATCCACGAACAGGACATCCCGGTGCGATAGATTGGTCAACAACCCAGCCAGATCACCAGGTTTTTCCAAGGTCGGACCGGATGTCATCCGAATGTTTGCTTCCAATTCATTTGCGAGTATATGAGCCAGAGTTGTTTTGCCCAGACCGGGTGGTCCGTAGAAAAGTACGTGGTCTAACGCTTCCCCCCTCTCTCTCGCAGCTTGTATAAAAATTTTGAGATTGCTCTTGAGTTTTTCCTGTCCAATGAAATCTTCCAGCCGGAGCGGTCTCAAAGATCGATCCAGTTCAAATTCATCCTCCAACAAAGCCGGTGTCGTTGTTTTCGATCGTTCGTGCGGCATAGTTATCTCAAAAAGATTAAGGCAATCTTAAATTTGATTTTTTTATACTCAATGTTTCTTATTAAGTTCAATCTGATTTTAAATTTTGAAAAGCATTCGTTTATACTTTTCTTAGCGCACGCGTAATCAGTTCTTCAAGACCGATTTGTCCGCTTTCCTT
>WJJN01000246.1 GCA_014729735.1 Candidatus Zhuqueibacterota bacterium | reverse complement strand
GCACTCTAACCAACTGAGCTAATCGCCCGAAATTTGTATGTCAAATATAAAAAATTTGAGAGTGAAAGTCAATAAAAATTTACACTAAGATTATTCCGTCTGCGGGTTGGCGTAGCAGTAGAGGCAGCCGTGGCGGCATTTATAGTACCAGCCGATGTCCCAGCTTTCAGTGCAGCCGCAGGTTTTGCGCTGTCCTTTGGCGCGGTTTTCAGAGCAGGTGGATCCTTTGGGGTGCAGCTCGTTGTACAATGCGCCATCGATGCAGCGGGAGCGAGGGAAGCCGGGCAGGCTGCACCAGTGAATGATCAGATTATACCGGGACGCGATGTTCCGCAGCCATTTGGCTTCCTCTCGTATCTGGTCTTCGGAAACAGGCAATGGTTTGATGTTTGCTTTTTCCAGGCGGCGGATCACTTTTTTGTAGGTCGACATCCAGCTAATGGAAACATCCCGGATATCGAGGCGATCCAGCTCCGGTGCGATTTGTTCGAATATTTTGAGATTGGTATACTCTCTGCCGTCGGGAAAGCGGAAATGGACGATGGGATCGAATCGGAGACGGATCAGCAGCGGGATCTTCACCAGTTCGATTAAATCCGGCAACATTGCCAGAGACTGCCCGGTTTTTGGAACCGCAGGCTCGGGATAAGTGCCGCCCATGCCGGTGATCGTGAAGTGCAGGTGCAGTTGATCGTATTTCCGGACTTGCCCTGACAACGCCGGATGATTCAACAGCGGTTCCGGATTCTTCGTCCAGATGACAAGAGTGTGCACCTTTTCCGGCGGACACCTTTCGGCGAGCGCTTTCGCAAATCCCGCCGGATCGCACCCCACCATATCGATCCGCCGGCTGGCAGAGATGACTTTCAGGTTGTTGTTCGTTGCTGACATGATGTTGCAGTTCTATATTAGTTCAAAAATTCCCAGCGCAATCCGTAGTGGACTGTCCTGCCGTCGCGGGGATAGCCGTAAATTAATTCGTAATAGCGATCCAGAATATTCTCCATCGCAATGTAGAATTTCATTGGTCCGACCTCGATAAACGCGTTGGCATTGATCACTGCATCTGCCGGCAAAATCACGTAATCCGGAGTGAAGGTGTATCCGTACGATGAAATGCCCCAGCGCTCATCCCAGAACCGGGAATCGAAACGCAACGTCAGGTGCAGATCATTCCGGAAAAAGCTGTTTTCGTATTGCAGGTAGCCGAACAGCATCGCCCGGGGGACTTCCTCCAAAAACCGATCCTTAAGATCTACGAAGCTGGCGACTGAACCGAGCTGCAATCCCCAAAATAAATTCCAGTTGCCTTCGATATCCGCTCCGAAATAGGTATCGCTTTCGCCATTGGTTAACGTGACAGACTCATCTTCTGTAAATTGATATTGCAGCAAATCATCCACATTCTTCACATATAATTGTGAAATCAGGTGCAGCGATTCAAATGGTTGCAGATCGATTTCCAGATAGGCTTTGCGAATTGTTTCATCAGAAAGATCGGGGTTGCCTATGATGAACTCGTCCGTATATAGCTCAAATAACGTGGGAAATCGCACCGTGCGCAAAACGCCGAGCGTTGTTTTCAGTCGATCACGAATATCGAAAAACACTCCCGCACCCGCTTCTGAGACGATCCCCTGTCCCGATGCTCCTTTCACACTCGCCTGCGCCCGGAACCCGAAGCGTTCGCTGAAATAGAAATCATCCCGCAGTCCGATTGAGAAAATCGTTCTGTTTCGTTTTTTAATATCCGCGGCATCTGTCCATGTGTGTTCGGCATTTGTCGTCGCAGTCAGATAATGCCCGCTGAAATTGTAGTACAGCACCGAATTCAACCCAAAATATTTGTAGTGATAATCATTAGGAATATCAAACTCACTATCATTCAGTTCGTTCGAGAGCGCGGAAAAATAGAGTGTCGTGATCCAGTTGTGAAAATCCGTATTCAAAATATTCTGCCGCAGTGTCAGCGCATTATCATACCGGAATCGCAGCGAGCGAGCATTCGGAGTAGCATATTCCCCGGACGGCTGCCGCGCACCGACAAGATGTGCTTTGATTCGATTGTATAAAAATGAATATAGAAAAACCGTGCCCGGGGAGAGGCGATATTCAGCAAAAAAACGACCGGTATGCTGTTCCAGTGAATTAGGATGCTGCGCGCCCGGACCACTAAAACCTTTCAGCGTTAATCCCGCTATTGCATCCATTTTGGGTGTGATTTTTTGCCCGAACGTGACGTCGACATCACTGAATTCCGAGGGACCTTTATGGAAATAAACGCGGGTGTAAGGCGCTTCCCAATTATATCGCTCCGAATAAATATTGATAGCGTTTTCGAAAAACCGGGATTGAATTTCATTTTCAATTCTAATTTGTTGAATGGATTCCACTGGCAGCACATTCAGATCGGTCTTGTTGGTATGGGGGTCTTTTATGGGATGTCCATTAAAAAACACAGAATAGTATTTTGAAGGAAGTCCCCTGTGATACGCGTACGCGGGTTGTCCGGGATAAGCCAGATCGCGCTGGAAAAATCCCGGCAGGTACGAAAGCACCTCACTCAAATCTTTGTAAATATATTCGTGAATTTCATGCTGGGGATGTTCGAAGGGAGAGTCCCACTCTTTTTTAAACCGGGTGGTATCTGATTCAAAAATGATCTTTTGTGGTTTGATTTTTTGGGAAGTATCTATCTGGCTCGTATCCGGCTGTTGAATGATCAAAGTATCCGCTTGCGTCACTGAATCCGGAACAGTGATCTCCGGAACGTGCTGGATGATGGAATCCTGCATCACTGAATTCATCGATGCGGCTGCAGACTCCGGATAATTCATCAAAATACACAGCAGGAGCAAAACGCCGCCGACGAGCCGCGGTTTGAAATAATCGATTTTTTCCACGGCTTTAATCATGACCGGTAATCCAAGTGCGAAAATTACTGTATTCGCCAATATATGGGTTAGATAAAAGGGCATGCCGTAGATCAGGCTGCTAATGGTCGCCGCGAGAATTTTCTTTTTCGTCTCTGCCATGAACACCGAAAAACTGACGGTTGTCAATGCATCGAACATGGTCGTGAGCAGAAAACCGAGAATAGCAAACTGCGCGATCTTAAGCCACAGATTTCCCTTCTGATGCGAAATCGTGTAGATGAATCCCCCAACTGCGCCGACAATGCCCATAGAAAGTACCTGCGCCAGCAACAACGGCGGCGCTGCCATGCCCATGGGATTTAGCAGCGAGAAAAGGAATTCTGCTATCACGCCGACAATGATCCCCTTCTTCATTCCAAGAAGATAGCCTGCGAGAAAAATAGTCACCGTCACCAACTCAATATTTGGAATTGTAAGAAACAGATATCCGAAGACGATAATAGTCGCAATAAAAAAAGCAGTAACAGTTAGATCGCTTGTTTTGAATTTCAACTTTTCACCCGATAATTATGCCATCCAGTTTCGTATCGCAGTATTCGCATTTTCCGTGCGTCACATGCGTTTCCATAATATTAAAACCGTATCTATGAATAATATTCTTGCCGCAGTTATGGCACAGCGTGGATTCGTGCTCATCACCCGGAACGTTGCCTGTGTAGACATAGCGCAATCCTTCTTCTACGCCGATTTCGAATGCCCGCTTCAAGGTGCTGACCTTCGTCGGTTGAATCGAATTTAATTGATACTGCGGATAAAAGCGGCTGATATGCCATGGTGTTTCCGCTCCCAGATCTGTACTGATAAAGCGGGCAATATCCCGTAATTCATCTTCCGAATCATTTCTGCCGGGAATAACCAGCGTGGTAACTTCAACCCAAATATTCAATTCTTTCATCAGTTTAAGCGTATCGAGAACCGGTTTCAATTTTCCTCCAATTAGCTCGCGATAAAATGGTTCACGAAAGCTTTTCAGATCGATATTCGCCGCATCGAGATAAGGGCTTACTTCACGTACCGGTGCGTCATTGATATAACCATTGCTCACGAACACATTCAGCAGCCCTTG
>WJJN01000245.1 GCA_014729735.1 Candidatus Zhuqueibacterota bacterium | reverse complement strand
TATATAACCTGGGCGCAGCATTTTGTCACATTTTCCCGGCAAGAATTCGAACGCTTCGAAAAATACCTGATCGCGAGATATGCTGCTTTCCCTCTGCTCTATTGGATCATTTCCGGCGAATTCGATGAAAGCGGTGATCCTGTTGAATATGCATACCACGGAAATGTCATAAAGCAGACCGATCCCTACGGACATCCGGTTTCTATTCAACCGGGACACTCTGATCCCGAGAACGTTGGTACAAACCGCATATTTGCCGACGAAAGCTGGCTCGATTACATCGTCCATCAACTGCCCCACCTGTTTTCAGGAAAAAATTTTACGCCTGAAGATGTGAATGCTTATATATTAACCGATAGAATATATAATAAACCTGTGGTCAATGATGAATTCGGTTATGAGCAGGCAAGCTATCCGGGGCAGATATTTTCTGAACATCTGGTTAGGAAATATGCCTGGGCTGTCGTTATGGGCGGTGGGTTCCCGAGCTATGGACACGCAGGTACAATTCGGGTCGTCGATTTAGATGCTACGGATAGTCCTGGTGCGCATTATATGACCAATTTGTATACCTTTTTTGAAGATAAGCCGTGGTGGGAATATTTCCCGAATAATGCTCTCGCGGATTCCGGTTTTTGCCTGACAGGACCTTCGTCGGAGCTTCTTGTGTATTTCCCCGGAAGCGGACAATTTCAAGTGGATTTAGGGGAGCAGGAAATTTCGTATCATGTTCGTTGGTATAATCCAAAGGATGGCAGGTATATCGACAGGGGTTATCTCGTCGCCTCGGATTGGCTGCAATTTACGACTCCCTTTCCGCATGACGCTGTGCTTTGGCTCTATCCTGCCAGACAGCCGGAAATAGCTGTATCGCAGGATACGCTGCTATTCTGCACCAACAAGGGATCTGAAAATCCGGCGGTAAAGCAAGTGACTGTTATGAACGCCGGTGATGGTGAATTAAGCTGGAATGCCAGAGAAATCACAAATAAAAATTGGCTTGATCTTTATAATACAAACGGGCGTTCGGGCGACGGATTCACTGTGAGTGTCGATATTTCAAATATGCCGGTCGGTACATATTGGGCGGAAGTCGGTATCAGTGATTCCAATGCATCCAATAGTCCGTTTTCAGTATACGTGAAGCTTGTAATATATGAGAGACCGCCGGAGTTGATTGTGAATACAGACAGCCTGAATTTCGGTGTCAATGAAATAAGAGCCGGAATTTATCTTGAAAACCGGGGAGAAGAGACATTGCATTGGGCAATTGAACCGTCAACGATCCCGAATTGGATATCGACAATTTGCCCGGATTCGGGCTCCATTACTTCGGGAAACGGCGATAGTCTTTACATCCATGTGGATCGAAGCGATCTTGACGAAGGGATTTATACGGATGTGATTTCTGTCATTTCCAATGGCGGCCATATTGATATTATTATATCGGTAAAAGTTGCAGGAACCCCGGAATTGTCCGTTTCGGAAAATGTGCTCGATTTTGATACAACTTATACAGAGATGTCTTTCATGGTCGAAAACTCCGGTTCCGGAAATTTAGTATGGAAAGCAGACCACGTGTGCTCATGGATTTCACACATCAGTCCGGACAGTGGCGCGCTTCGGACTGGAGAGAATATGCAGGTTGTTGTTTCCGTTAACAGAGTCGGTTTAACCAATGGTAGTTATGAGGGTAATATCGTCATTTCATCAAATGGAGGACTTTTTCAACTCCCGGTTATAATGAAGGTTGTCAGTGAGAAACCGCACTATCCGGGAATATCGATAGCGCCTCATTTTCTTGATTTTGGAGCTGATTCATCTCATATGAATTTTATCATAAAAAATATCAGTGCCGAAGTAATTTACTGGACTATTCGCGGATTGGAAATTCCAAACTGGATTGAGGAAATCGAACCAGATTCTGGAACAATATCCATAGGCGATTCGCAGGCAGTACGCGTTTCGGTAACGAGGGACGGACTAACACCAGGTGAATATAATGGAATGATTTTTGTAATAGTTAAGTCCGATACAGAAGAAGTAAATATCAGGATGTTTGTACCTGATCCGCCAGAGCTGTCAGTGACGCCTACCATCCTTGATTTTGCTTATACCCAAAATAGCAGGATTATGCAAATTAGGAACGACGGAGGAGGAGTTCTTACCTGGTCGATTCAAAAACAGGCTGATTTGGATTGGATCACTTGCGTGATTCCCGACAGCGGATATTTAGTCGCCGGTCAATCTGCTAAAATTGCTGTTTTGGTAGATCGTGAAAATCGTGCGGTGGGCGAATATTCCGGTAGCCTGATGCTAAAATCGAATATCGGTGAACAGAAAATCGGAATCATAATGAATGTCGGTAATGAGCCTTTTTATGAGAAACGCCTGAATTGCGGAAGCAATGTCGATTATACCGATGTTCATAGCAGAATCTGGGAATCGGACATTGCTTATTCTCCGGGCAAATATGGCTATGTAGGCGGAGAGGTGGTCAGCACCGTCGATTCCATCAAATTTACGGAAGATGACCCTCTGTTTCAAGTACAGCGCTGCCACATAGAAAGCTATCGATTTGATGTCGCCAATGGAATTTATGAAATGTGGCTGAAATTTGCAGAAATAGAATACACTGAACTGTCTAAAAGGCTGTTCGATATTGAAATCGAAGATTCGTTGGTCGCCGAAAATCTGGATATTTATTCACAAGCAGGTCATGATGCGGCTTTCGATCTGATTTATACGGCATCTGTGACAGATGGTCAACTGAACATCGATTTTAATTCTGCAAGCGGAGACCCGTCGATTGCTGCGCTGAAAATATCGGGAATTTCACCGGCTTCGGAAAAGGTGGAGATGACTGCGCCTGATCAATTCCAACTATATCCGAATTATCCGAACCCGTTTCAGGAGTCAACATATATCTGTTTCGATCTTTCAGTAAGTTCACAAGTGAAACTGACGCTGTTCAATATGTTAGGACAGAGGATCAAGAAAGTGAATCTCGGATATCTGACAAACGGACCCATGCGGGTTCCGATAAATGCGATAGATCAAACCGGACGAAAATTGCCGTCCGGAATTTATTATTACGAGATCGAGATTTCAGGAACGAATGGACCGGTCATCAAAACAGGCAAAATGATGTTGCGAAAATAAAGCATTGTCAATTCATTGAATTTATGCTATATTCCCTTTTTAACGATTGCGAGAAAACGAATATTATTGATCACACATCCAGGAAAACATCATACGGGATACAGAGGGGAATCTTATGAAATACAAATTATGGCTGATCAGCATTATCGTTGTAATTTTTATATATAATTCAGCAAATGCACAATTAAAAATAATGCCATTGGGCGATTCTATCACAGAAGGAGTACTGCTCGCAGCGAATCCAAATTATCCGGACGGAACGAACAAGGCGAATCCCGAACAAGGATTATCGCCGGAAGGTTTCACAGGCAGTTTGATGTCCGGAAGCGGGGGGTATCGAATTCATTTAAAGCAGTACTTATATAATTTGAACTGGGACAGCTATATGGTAGGGCAGCGGCACGATGTTGCCGGATATCACGAAGGTTATCCCGGATATATGACCAGTGATATACTGGCAATTCTCCCTCAAATTCTGGAAGCGAATCCTCCGAATGTCATCCTGCTGCACATCGGCACGAATGACTTGCCCTGGCCCATCAATCCGGATAGTTGTTATACGAATATAAATCTGATGCTTGATATAATCCATGATTTTGATCCGGATATTCAGGTCATTTTGGCGCAAATCATTCCCTGCCTGCAGAATACCACCCTCGGCGAGAAACGGTATCCTAAAATAATAGAACTGAATTCCATGTTGCCGCAAATTGCCCTGGAGCGTTCTTATGTGAAGATAGTCGATATGTGGCATGCATTTACCTATTATTCGGACTGGGAGTCACGGTTGATGAGCGGAACCTGGCATCCGAATAATACCGGTTACCGCATAATGGCGGAAAAATGGCGGGATGCATTGGAAACCGTGATCGAGGGACGGTCGCCGCTGGTTTACGAAATTACACCAACCAAAGGCAGCATTTTCGACAGCAGTTTTACCTGTTCTGTTAGTGGTGAATATTTTCTGGATGGTGCCAATGTCTATCTAAAAGATGAAACCGGCATCAAGTATTTCGCAGCGAGTGTCAACTTTCAAAACTCGACCAGTCTGGAGGCACTATTCGACCTTTCGGCAATCAGTGAGGGAAACTGGGAAGTGAAAACCGTAAATCCCAATCACATGCGGAATATTCACTCGGCAGAAGTCTATTTTAATATGATTACCGATTCAACAACCCCGGATTATCTGACTCGCATCAACTGCGGCGGCGTAGCCTATTTTGACGGCAGAGGACAACAGTGGTCAGCAGATCAGGCTTATACCACCGGCAGCTTCGGATATATCGGCGGGCAAACGTATTCTACCAGCGATCCCATAGGGTGGACAAATGAAGATCTGCTATATCAAAGTGAACGTTGGGGACAATCGGCATATCAATTCGATGTTCGTAACGGCACTTACCGGGTCATTCTGCATTTTGCCGAAATTTATTTTGAAAATGAAAATAAGCGATTATTTGATATAAAACTGAACGGTGAAACGGCTGTTTCCAACTATGACATTTTCGATGAAGCCGGACATGATGTTGCAACTTCCAAAGCTT
>WJJN01000244.1 GCA_014729735.1 Candidatus Zhuqueibacterota bacterium | reverse complement strand
CGTGTCTACCGTGCGGATGGTTTCACCGTGACCATAGCTCGCGAAGCCGCCAGCCATTACCGTTGCCCATGCGGATTTCCGCACCAAATCTTCGGTAAACAGCTTACCGTCGTATTGCATATCCTCGTAGCCGAATTCGATATTCACAACCGGCATGTTAAAATTTCTATCTTCGATAACTGCTTCGTAGATCTCTTCCGGCGAATAATGAGCAGGACGATCCGGGAACTGTTGTATGATGAAATCGAACCACGGCTCACCCGCAAAAATTCGGCTGGTTCCCAAATTATCGGCATCAGAGTGACCGGGATGATTAGAAATCAGATGCCCGTACGGATCATGTTGATCGATAAATTTTCCGTGATGATTGTAATCGCTTATTTTGCCTGATTCATCAAATTCGCCGACAATTACCCAGTACAGTAGCGGATACGCGCCGTATCTGGCGATCAGATATCTTTCCAGACGTTCGTACTCTTCTTTTGAAAATTGTGAATAATGCTGTGCCCACGTGATGAAAAAGCCCAGCACCATCTTTTTTTCATGCAAATACTCTACTCGCCTGTCCATCCATTGGAAAAAACCGGGATTAATCTGCTGATTTTCCTGAGACACCCACAAGTTACCACCCTCGTTTTTGGGATTATCCGTTCCGATGGGCAAACCACCGGTACCGAGCACAAAATGAACGCCGTTGAATTTCTGTGAAATCCGGGCATCGATCATTTTCTGAAACACATCATTCGAAAATGAAACCGCGTCGCTCATCATTAACCAGGACGTTTCTCCCATCCAGAAAAACGGTCCTCCTCGACTGAGCTTGTAAGTATAGGGATATTCGGAATTTATCATTAATAATCCGGGATGATCGGATTCAACGCAGGTAAAACTGCCGCTTTTTCCGTTCAGATCAGGGTCATCCGATTGCGTGATATATGTATACTCGCCGATTTCCGTCGGCATGATGCGGATTCGCCAGATGTCGCTGCCATCCCAAAATCCCTCAACTTTAAAATCATCCCCGGAGGGAGATGTGATCTGCGCCGATAAACTGACATTGGTGTAGGGATTCGCGTGGGATGTCGTGCTGGTAAATCCGAGCTCAATCTTGTCGAATCTGGCGATCTCTACTGAGTATTGATTTTCGGCAGATGCATTCTGCATGCCATGTGCATCAAGGAAAATTAATAGTAGAATCCCCCCAAGTATCATTAATGCGTTTTTATATATCATCATACTTCTCACTATTTGTCGATTCAAAGCGAAAAAAATACCTTTTAAAGGACAGACGCGTACCCGTCCTCTAAAAGGTATTGACCTGTCTCGGGTCATTTTTTAACGATCATCTTTCTGGTCAACAGCATATTAGGTACTGCTTCGCTGGTGTTCAGCGCTTCGATTTGATAAAAATAAACACCCGACGGCAGCAACTTGCCGTCGTTGCCGGTTGCGTCTATGGAAAAAGCCTGAATTCCCGGACTCATTCCCGGATGGACATGCGATTGTACCTGTTGACCGAGTGCGTTGTAAATTGTGATTTTCAAATCAGCCCTGAACGGTAGTTCCAAAGAGATCGTTGTGTTGAATTTAAATGGATTGGGATAATTCTGATGCAACCGAAATTCCTGTGGCACTTCTGTATGGATGATTTGTCCCTGCTCATCCAGTTCCATATCGGTAATTACGCCGCCCGTTCTGATGAGAATAGCCGAGATACTCGGCTCTTCACCGCTTTTAACGAATCGAATATTTAATTGTCCATCATTGGTATCGGCAGTGAATTTTTTTCCAAGTGCATAGTGGCGACCGACTTCTGCAAATACATCAAAATCTGACAAAACAGTCTCATCTTCTATTTCAATATCAAAGACACGATAACCTGCAGAATTAAAATAGATTTCTGAAAAGAAAAGGTAGATGTCATATTCACCGTCCATTACATCGAATTTATATTCAGTAATATCATTACGCTCGTATTGAAACAGTGCATCATCCACCGTACCATCAATATCAGCCAGGGTGGAATTTGCGTAACCGCCGACGTATCCCCAGTCGTTTTCAGAATACGGCTGATCAGCTTCCCACTGGTTTCCTGCCACATCGACATAACTTTCTCTGCTGCCGCAATTAATCCGACGCTCGTACAGTTGTAATTGATTTATGATCATTCGCACAACAACATTTACGTTCCGATCATTGGAATTCACAAAAATATTCCCCGAATATTCGCCCAGGAGCATTCCAAGCCTGTTGACCTGCACCGTGACAATGGTCGTGCTCTCTTTTTCCGTAATACCCTGCTGCGGAGTGATCGAGTAAATCCAGGGCTGTAATTCATCGTCCTGAATTTCCCAGTTCAGTGTATCACCACCGAGGTTCTTAATTTCAAATGTCAAACTGTCCTTTGTACTGTCGAAATCAAGCTGCGTGGGCATCAATGAAATCACCGGCGGATCAGCAGGTACCACCATTTCTACTTCCACATTTTGCTGCCCGCCATTTGACGTTACCAGAATATCGCCGAAATAAGTACCTTCATCGAGCTCGTTTCGCTTCACATTGATTGTGACAACAACCGAATCATTCTTGCCAAGCACCCCGCTATATGGAAATACGGATTCGATCCACGCTTGATCAGGATTTTCAGAAGCATACCAGTTTAGCATGGAACCACCTGAGTTGCTTACAATGAATGTTTTCGAGATATCTTCGGATTCAAACAGAATTTCCACTGGATGGACTGTAAGCAACGGTGGTTCGATAACAACCATTCGCACACTCACAGTTTGCGCTCCGCCATTTGATGTGACCCTAATAGAATCTGTATATTCACCACCCTCCAGTCCGTCCCGGTTTATAGACACGGTAAGAGTTTCCATCTCGGCTCCCCCAATTGATCCGTTGGAGGGTAAAATTGATGATATCCATTCCGCACTACTGGCAGCATTCCAGCTTAACATACTGCCTCCTTCATTTGATACCTGAAAGGATAAGGTGGTTTCATCCGATTCAAAATCCAGTGATGCAGGATTCACAGATAATATCGGATAGTCGGGCACTCTCATAAATACCGGCACCAGATAGTTCTCCCCGCCTGCTTCTAAATTTAGCTGGGCAGAATAATCACCTGCCGCCAAACCTTCGCGCGAGATGGCAATGGATACAGAGATAGTTTCGTCACTATTCAGGCTGCCGCTGCCCGGATTCATCGAAGTAATCCAGCTTGCCTCGGGCTGTGCGGTTAACTGCCAATTTAGTTGCTCGCTGGTTTCATTCGTAATTTGAATATCCATTATTGTTTGCGTAGAATCGAAGTCCAATTGTTCTGGCGCTGTCGTTACGAACGG
>WJJN01000243.1 GCA_014729735.1 Candidatus Zhuqueibacterota bacterium | reverse complement strand
CCGTTGAATGGGTCGTTCTTCATCGCCCATGTAATAGCGCAACGGTTCATCAGTGAGGTTGATTGCTTCAAGATATACCTGTAACCCCGGATACACCTGCTGACTGAGCGAAAGATCGAGCTGCATGTGGTCGTTGTAGTATATATCGTAGTCCTCGGATTCACCGACTTCGTCGATATATTTACCGTGATAGTTCAGACTCAATCGTCCGGTGAAACCATATTTTTCGTAGCTCAGTGCAAAGTTGGCAACATTACCTGCCTGACCCGGCAGACTGATATCGCTTCTTTCCTGAACATCTGCAGTCGATTTGGAATAGGTGTAATTGGCATAAATACCGAAACCGTTCCAGAATCCCGGCAGGAACGTCAATTGTTGCTGCCAGTTCAATTCAAATCCATACAGCGATGCAGACTCGCCATTAACCGGTTGACTTACTTCATAGCCATCATATTCACCGCCTTCTTGTTCGAAGAATTGGGTATAAATAATATCATCGAGAGCTTTGTAGAATACGCCACCGGAAATGATACCAATGCCCGGCAAATAGTGTTCTGCTAACAGATCTAAGTTGTAAGCAGTAGTCGGTAGCAATGCAGGATTACCAATCGCCATTTCTTCATCTTCTCTGTTTATGAGACGATAGGGCACGAGATCATAATAATTCGGACGGGCTAATCCGGACGTCGCTGCCAACCGGAAATTCGTTCTCGGTGTCAAACGATAGCGAAAATGAATCATCGGCAGAAAATGGGAATAACTGTCATCATTCTGCACGGCGTTGGTGTTCACATAATCTCCTTCTTCATCAAACAGCACTTCATTACCGGAATAATCAATAGACGTAATCTCATGACGAAAACCAGCGAGCACTTGTAATTTGCCGAAGTTATTCGTTGTCATGCCATAGTACGCGAAGATGTTTTCTTTAGCTTCATAATTTGCAGCATCGGTATCTTCACGATTAATTTCGCCTTCCAGCAAGCCATCACGGTTTGCTTCAAAAAAGTCTCTGAATTTATCACCGTCGACAGAAGGACCGATTCTGTATTCGCCATTCATGAAATCGGTATCTTCATCATCAGCGACGAACTGACTCAGCAACACATCATCGTCGCCTTCCCAGCCATATTCCCACACTAAGTCGTTTTGTGTTTTATCCCGCGTATGAATTTTTCCACCGAACTTCAGTTCAGCGCTGCTGTTTCCTAACAAATAAGGATATTTGATATTCAGTGAAGCCAGCATTTCAGTATCTTCCGAGAGATTTTCTTCATAAGCAACTTCATCGAGAACCCAGTTTTCAGCATTATGCTGGTAATCGCTGGCTAGATTCGTGATTTGATATTTTGGTAAATCCGTATCCGACAGGTTGAGAGACAGATCGACATTTTCATTTAATACAAAAGCCGGATCCGTTTCATCAGGCTTGCTCTCTTCACCATAGCTGTAAGAAAGAGTATAATCTACATCGAATAAACCAAGCTTATGTTCCCCGCCTGCAGCAATGTTATAAATACTCTGTCGTTCGAGACGATCCTTTAATTCACGCTCCATTTCGCCGCCCGTGATGGATGTCGGGCTTTGGTAGTCTCCATCTTCCGGTATAATGCCGAGCAATCTCCTGTACTCGTAATCATCTCTCTGATTATACATGCCGCGTACGTAGATACGATTATCTTCGTTCAGCAAATATTCGAGAGTTGAGGCAATTCCCCACCTATCGCGGGTTACGATGTAATCCCGCAGCTCCATATTTTGCAGGACCCATACGTCATTATCATCCAGATCCCATTCCATTTCGTTGTTATCGGAACCACGATTAGACTGATAATAATTTGCGCTCAATGTCAAACCGATATTATTCTCGGCACCAAAACGGTCGGAGAAAATAAAATCACCCTGATAAAGCGGTTTATCCATTAATTCACTATAGCCGCTACCCAGAGAAACTTTCATGATTCGCTTATCGGAATCGAACGCACTTCGGGTCACCATGTTTACAGAGCCACCGATCGCGTCTGCATCCATGTCCGGAGTAATTGCTTTTGTAACTTCGATTGAAGAAATCTGGCTGGTCGAAATAACATCCAATCCGATATAGCGGTTTTCTCCTTCGGGAGAAGCGATACGCTCGCCATTTACGGAAATCGAATTCAGGCGGGCTTCGGTACCGCGAATGAGCACATATCGTCCTTCACCCTGATCCCGCGTGATGGAAACCGCCGGTATTCGCTGAAGGACTTCTGCGGTATTAAGATCGGGAAAACGCTGCATTTGCTCGGAAGCAACCACATTCTTGATATTTGCTGCGGTTTTCTGCTGACTGAGCGCCCGCATCTGACCTTCCCGCTGCCCGGTGACTTCGACTGCCTCCATCTCGACAAAACTGACCTTCAGCGGAACATCATGTTTTACAGTCGGCTCGGAGCTGGAAACGGTGACTTCGGCAGAATAATCGTCATAACCGATATAACTTACATTTAATGTAAATGTACCAAAAGGAACGTGCTCGATACGGTATTCTCCTGAACGACCTGTCGCTGAACCGAAATTCGTTCCCTCGATCATGACATTCGCTCCGGGAAGATATTCTCCACTCGAAGCATCGTAAACACGACCGGTAATTTTGCCCCTGCTCTGTGCCTGAGCAAAATCGAAATTACTGAATAATGCAACAAGTACTACTAAAGCAACGATTGCGACAAATTTTGTCTTCATTTTTTCCTCCTACTTGAATAGTTATCCTGCTGATTAAAGTAACATTGGAAAATATTAGAAGCTCTCACCTCCTTTCTTTCATTTAATTTTATAGCCTGCCAAGCCGGACTCTCTGTCAAACAGAGCGAGTATGGACTGCTGCGGTGTAGAAGTCCCGGTGATGCCTCGCTTTTACCTTTTCGGAAATGCCATTTCATCCTGTCTGACAAATGTTTCCCTGACCTTCAATTTTGGCGGCAGGATGATCTGTTCCGGGACAGCAGCAAGATTTTGTATTTGTCGAATAAGTACTTCAACGACCTTTGTCCCCATCTCATCAATTGGCTGATAAACGCAAGATAGTGATGGCGAGGCGAATGGATTGATAGGTCCTTCACCGATACAAATTACATCAATATCTTCCGGTATTTTCAAACCAAGATCTATGGCTGCCTGGAAAACACCAATGGCAACTGAAAATGTGACTGTCAAAATAATTTCCGGTAAATTCTTGTTCTGACACAACTTCATAAAACCATTATATCCGGCTTCCTCGTTTAAACTGCCTTCAATAATCCAGTTTTCAGGAACAGGTAAATTATGTTTCTTCATCGCGTCAACGAAACCTGCACATCTGTCACGACCAATATTTATTTCTTTAAAACCGGCTAAATGTGCGATGCGCTTATAGCCGGTATTTATCGCGTGCTCGACTGCCAGACAGGCGCCCTGGCGATCATCTATTTTAACGTAGCTGAATTCCGGTCCTTCGATAACCCGGTCGAAAAAGACGAGAGGAATCCCCGTTTTTTTAATCGTCTCATAAATTTGAATATCAGTTGTTTTTTCAGAAATCGCAACGAGGAGACCATCGACTCGCATCGAAAGCAGTGTTTTTAAATGACGATTTTCATTCTCCGCATCATCATACGAGATCATTAATATCACGTCATAATTTTGAAAATTCGCTGCTTTGTAAATTGATTTTATCAGTGAAGGGAAGAAAAAATTGCCTATTTTGGGAACAATGAGTCCGATTGTATTTGATCGACGGGATGACAAATTACGGGCGCTGAAATTGGGGGTGTATCCTAATTCATTTGCAAATTTCTTGATCCTCTGTTTAGTTCGTTCGGATATATCCGGATGATCCCGAAGCGCCTTTGAAACAGTCACAACAGAGACGTTCAATTCTTTTGCAATATCATTAAGCGTTATTTGTAAGCGATGTCGCTTCATAATTTGAATGATATAGTAATTGAAGTTAACGATAACTTTATCGTTAACTTCAAATATAAAAAAAATTTTGTAAATGTCAAGGCTTTTATTAATATTTATTTTGAATCAGCATTTTAACATCTTCCAGGCTTCTCCTAATCGGACCCTCGGCTTCCATTTTCAGGCTTGTTACAGCCGCTGCCCAGATCGTGGAAGTTGCAGGATCGTCTGTCAGGCGCTTTCCGGTATATGAGGCAATGCAGGTATCCCCGCGACCGCTGCGTCCGATCAATTCTTTTGGATGAAATTCTGTTTCATAGTACTGATCATTCGCAAATACCAGCAACCCGTT
>WJJN01000023.1 GCA_014729735.1 Candidatus Zhuqueibacterota bacterium | reverse complement strand
TTCACCCTGTGAAATAACAGAAGAAAAATTTCATAAGGTAAATCCTGCGAGATAGCGGTAGGAATATTTTATTCTGTGAAGAAAAGTAATATTTCACAGGGTAAACCCTTGAAACAGGAGATGATATGTCCTATTTTTATGTCTATGTACTCAAAAGTGAAATTGATAAACAATTATATACTGGTTATACATCTGATTTAAGACAGCGGCTAAAAGAACATAATAGCGGCAACGTTAAATCAACCAAACATCGTCGTCCTTTAAAATTGGTGTATTTTGAAGGTTGTCTCAATCAACAAGATGCTACCCACAGGGAAAAATATTTAAAAACAACTTATGGCAAAAGATATTTGAAGAATAGGCTGAAGAATTATTTACCCTGTGAAATAACAGAAGAAAAATTTCAGAGGGTAAATCCTGTGAGATAGCGGTAGGAATATTTTATTCTGTGAAGAAAAGTAATATTTCACAGGGTAAACCTGTGAGCTAAACGAGCTGTTTGAACGGAATGATTGAGGCAGCGAGGGACGAGCTGCCGAGAGAATGGAGAGAAAACAGCGAGTGTCTCGCGGCATGTAACCGTTTATGTGGCTGCCTTTTGTCCGGGCATTTCATGATCCTGGCGAAACCGCTTTTTTCCGTGTAACGCAGGTACGCACAACCTCGATAAGATGTTCCGATGGTCCCGATTTGGTGAGATATTCGATTGCTCCGGCACTGAGCATAGCGTTTGCCACGCTTTTGTCGGCGTGCATCGATAAGCCGATTACCCTGATTTCGGGATGTCGTCGCATAATTTGCCGCGTGGCTTCAGCGCCACTCATCTTACCCAGATTGACATCCATGATGATAACATCAGGCTTCAGCGCTTCTGCCATTTCGATTGCCTGTTCCCCATTTTCGGCTTCTCCAACGACTTCGATGTCCTGGAGTCCGCGGAACATCCCGACCAATCCCTCTCGCATAATCTTGTGATCATCGACGATGAGAAGATTGATGATATTATTTTTCGAATGTATTTGAATAGTCTCTGTATCTCGTTTATGCTCAGCCTTGTCGTGGATTTTTTGTGACGTGCTCTTATGACCGATCGGTGCAGTCAACATTACTTTTGTACCCTGATCTGGTGCGCTTTCGATTTTCATTCTTCCGCCAATATGCACCAGTCGTTCCTGGATGCTGAACAGACCGAAGGTTACTTTTTCGGATCGTCGTTTCTTTACAATATAAGGATCAAAGCCTTTGCCCCGGTCAGAGACAATTATCCGAACTTCATCATCGTTTGTGCGCTTCAATTCGACTTTGGCTTCTGAAACGCAGGCATGTTTAATAGCGTTGAATAACAATTCACGTACGCACTCGAACAGCAAGAACCGAGTTTCTTCGATGACTGGCTCCACATCGTCACTCGCAATTAGCTTGACGGTAAACAGATTTTTCTCCTGTAAGCGGGATCCCAACCATTTCAATGCTCCGAGCAGTCCTGCTTCATGAAGAACCGGCGGGCTGAGATCGATGGTCAGATCCCCGGAGGCTTCCAGCGCCTCACCTAAGATGGATTGAGTGTTCTCGATGATTTCATGCAAGTGCTCGTTTAGTTCTTCCTGTTTTAATAGTGATAATTGAATTCGCGCTGCGACAATGAGCTGCTGAATGTGATCGTGAAGGATTTTCGCCAGACGTTTCCGCTCTCTTTGTTCGGTGCTGCTTAGCTGGCTGGCTAATGCGCGCAATAAGTCGGCTTGTTTCCGGACTTCCCTGGTGCGCTCGGCGACCCGCTGCTCGAGGGTTTCATTTAGCCTTCTGAGCTCTCTCTCAGCCAGCTTGCGTTCCGTAATATCCAGTACCATTCCTGATGAGCGGACGATTTTATCATTTTCATCGCGGATGTGCTGACATCGTTCCAGAACAAATCGCACTTCTCCTGTATCTTTGCGAATTATCCTGTGCTCGATTTCATAATTGTCCAGGTTATTCTGCAATGAACTGGTGTAGGCTCCATCTACTGCATCGCGATCATCGGGATGCACGCGATCGAGAAACGCTTCATATGTCGCAGGAAACTCTTGCGGCTTAAGTCCAAAGAGCCTATAGACTTCGTCCGACCACGTGAGTCTCCCGGAAACCAGATCCAACTCCCAATTTCCCAGATGAGCCATTTTCTGTGCATGTTTTAGTTGAGCCTCTCTTTTACGCAATGCCGCGGTACGTTCAGCCACACGTTTTTCCAGAACCTCATTCAGTTCCTTGAGCGCTTTCTGGGCACGCTTTACATCCGTAACGTCCAGACCGACTTCCATGATGAGTGGCGTGCCGTCCGTATCAAGAAATGGAAAATCATAAATATCATAATTGTGATTATCAGGACCCGTCCATTCCCAGCGATGGAGTTTATTTGTTTCGAAAACTTTGTAAGTCTCACATTCGCTGCACGGTTGGTTTCGATGGAAAAAATGTTCGTAGCAGCGCTTGCCTTTGGTTTTGCCAAATCGTTCCTCAAAGAAACGATTGGCTAATGGAATGTGATAATCAGGTGTGAGCAAGATTACAAAAAGTGGCAACATATCCAGAACATGTTTTAGTTGTTCCGGCTCTTTAACGACAGTCTTCTCTGTTTTCGAATAATTTGCAGTTTTTGTATTGGATCGAGTCGACTTCCTCATTTCTCCTCCCAGTCAACTTTTACTATCCCAATTTAAATTAGAATCATAGCCGAATTCTGATCTTTGAAATAACAAAACACTGTTGTTTTTATCAGTAACAGATTTTACTCATAAGGGCTGTTAGAAATTTCGATTGTCTTGTCTCATTTAATGTGATGATCTTAATATAGAAAATTTTTAATAAAATTGCAAGAATTTGTTTTTTTTAACAAATGGATTAAACTCTTTTTATTTTAAATATCAAACTGCTATTCAAAATCAATTAAAGAAATTAAATGAAAATGTCGAAATAAACAGGTAAGGCAGAGTGTATCTCATTTAAGGAGGTAAACGTGGGATTTAATTTAAAAAAGACGATCTGTAGTGTTTGCATACTTATTTTAAGTCAAAATTATGTGCATGCACAATCATTGGAAAAAAGGCTGGAACAGCTTTCAGAGAGCGCAGCAAAGTATTATCTAAGTCCGTTGGTGAATACGTTCGGAGCGAATATTAACAGCGGCTGGCTAACCACGCCGCCGGAAAAGAAAATTTTGGGACTCGATATCGAATTGGGTGTGGTTGGCATGGGATCCTATTTCGATGATTCTCAGGACTTTTTTCAATCCGAGGGTACATTTCGTTTTAGCGAGGACGAAGCGGCAAACCTGACAGCGTCCATCGATGATCCTGTCATACGGGAGCAGGTTGTACAACAAATCATCCGGGAAGATTTTAATATACTGATTTTCGGACCGTCGATTATCGGCAGTAATTCCCGAAATATACAGGTAATGTTCGCGCCGGATGGCGCTGAAGATTTTAAAGTGAGTGATCCACAATATCCGTTCCCGGTCTATGTAAAGCTCCCGTCGCAGCTTATCGATCTGGGCGTGCCCGGATTTCTCGACAATTTTCCGATGATGCCCTCAGCCGTTCCGCAAATAAAAATTGGTACTTTGTACGGAACGCGGATGCTGCTGCGATATCTCCCGTCCATTGATGCGCATGAAGATATCGGCAAAATGGGTATGTTTGGAATCGGATTGCAACATAATCCGGGGGTCTGGTTCAAGTCACCGTTGCCGGTGGATGTTTCCGTTGGGTTTTTAAAGCAAAATTTTTCCGTAGAAAATTTAGTTAATGTGAGCGCCATGAGCTATGGCGTGAATGTCGGCAAAACATTCTCGTTTGGCTGGTTCGCCTTGACCCCATTTGCCGGTTATCTGCGTAGCAGTTCATCTGCTGAAATTAATTATTCCCGTGACATTGAAACCGACGCCGGAATTCAGACGGTTAAAATCAATTTTAAAATGGACGGAGAGAACAAAGACGTTTTCAATTTAGGTGTGAATTTTCGGTTTCTGTTCGTGAATTTAGTCGCCGATTATAATTTCGCGAAGTATAATTCGTTCACTGCCGGCATGTTCTTCTCTTTCTGATACCCGGGGAAATAAAATCTAATATATTATTTTAAAGGAGAATATGATGAAACAAAATATCAAATACATCTACTTAACTGCTGCGCTGCTGATCGGCTTTTTTCTGTTTACCGGTGGCATTCTTTCTCCACCCCATTGGGGACCAAAAGCCCCGACGATCAACTCGTTTACTATCACTTCTGAGGAACCAACGATATATCAAAGAGTTGAGTTTGTAGCGAACGTTACTGCAAACAGCAGCGAACAAGGGGCAGGCCA
This sequence comes from Candidatus Zhuqueibacterota bacterium, assembly GCA_014729735.1. GTDB lineage: Bacteria > Zhuqueibacterota > Zhuqueibacteria > Thermofontimicrobiales > Thiofontviventaceae > Mariaggregatimicrobium. The sequence goes on along the minus strand of WJJN01000023.1, from coordinate 1,947 downwards.
ATACTGTGAAGATAAGTACGAAGGAATAAGGCAATTACGCGTATCAATAAAAATCCTGAAAGACGATGTTGTGGTCATCGAAGATAGGATGAAAATTACTAGTCTTCATGGTAGAAAATCTGGTATTTATACGTTTTCTACATCATTTAATTCTGCAGATGATTATACTGCAATCATTACAGCCACAAGTTCGGAATTCGGTGATATTAAGAGCACAACAAGGTCGATTGAATTCACTGTATCAGCCAGAGTGGAACAGCTCATGCCCGGTACCTATAATCTGGCGATTTTCTATGTCAAATGCAGTAGATCGAGCGAGGCGTATGAAAGAACTAAGAATCTCGATGGAAATTATTTCACCATTGATGAAGCGTTTAATGCAACACTGGCAGCCAATATTGCATTCGATGAGTCTACCGTTGAAAAATATCCCTGCCTTTTGTCAACGAATTATTCCTACAATCTTAGCGGGCGAGTTACCATTGTAAAAGAAGGGGACCAGTTGCAAATGAAGATCTACTACAATGATCAGGTTTACGTTCCGTTTTTATTCGATTATGACGAAAAGACGATCTGGCTCAAGTATATGGATGACGAAAATAACGAGTATCAATGGACCTTTCGCAAGCCGTGAGACGAGAGACGATATCAGTGAGCAGTAAGACGTGAAAAGGAGTTTCCGAAGTGCAGTACACCTGTGCGACTCAGGTGCATTTATGGAATGCTTACTCGTCCCCACGTTTTACGTGGGAATGCATCCGGCGACGCTTTGCGTCGTAGAATGTCATCTGCACTCTACCAGTCTTTTGACGTAAAGCGTCATAAAACACGTACCAACGCAAAGCATTGGTGCGAGATAGATGGGCAGGAGAAAACGGCAGACGTGTGATTCAAGATTTCCGAAGTCTTGAAGACTTCGGAAATCTAAAATCCGAATCTCCTATCCCTTATCCCGTATCTCATTCTTTTTTCTCATTAAATATAAAATTATCCCGATCCCAATTACGACCATTACCGGTGCGATATATTGTGACGGTGTAAATATCCAGCCGCCTGGATAGGGCATATTGGCGCGATAGAAATCGATAAAAAACCGCAGCGAGCCGTAAAAGATCAGATAAAGAGCAAAGATAAGTCCCGGAATGGCGAATTTCCTCCTGAATATCCAGACCAGGACAAAAGCAATGAACAGGGGAATGCTTACGTATAATTGCGTGGGGTGAACCGGATGTTCCATTCCCGGAAAGGTGACACACCAGGAGGCATCACACGCAGTTCCATGACAGCAGCCTGCCAGAAAGCAGCCAACACGCCCGATGGCGTGAGCTAATAGAAGCACAGTGGCGCCAATATCCAGAGGGCGCAACAGCGGCAGATTTTTTGTTTTCAAATAGACTACGAGACCGACAATTCCACCGATTTCTGCGCCATAATACATCCAGCCGCTACTCCTTAATAAAATATCCAATGGATGTTGCAGAAATTCATTCCATTTACTGAAAATAATATGAAAAAATTTTGCCCCGATAATGCCACACAGTATTGTCCAAAACGCGGCTGGCGGAAATACTGATAATGGTATTTTGTAGCGTCTGGTTTCCAGGTAGGCGATAAGCAATCCGGATAGAATGGCGATGATGTAAACGAGCGAGTACGTGGAAATAAATATCGAATCGGTAAGATGTATTTGTGGGTACATGATGAGGTCTCCTTTAATTCTCGTAGTCAGGTGGGGTGTTTGTTTGAACTTGTTTCCCGCTATACCGATTTTGGCGATACTTCTGCATTGACATGTTCTTTAATGATGTGCGCCGTTTTTGCTGTCAACGAATCATAAGTATGATTATCCGGATAAACGGGATTTAGATAAGTTACTGATATGTGCTTAAACGGCTTGGGCAGCAGCGTGCCTTTCGGCAGCGCGTCTATCGAACCCTGTATCGCTAC
>WJJN01000242.1 GCA_014729735.1 Candidatus Zhuqueibacterota bacterium | reverse complement strand
TTGAAAATTCAAAAGATTGAGTGGATACGAGAAATAAATTTATCAGGAGGCTGCATGTCTAAGAAAAAAATCATCATTATGGGCGCTGCCGGTCGTGATTTTCATAATTATAATTTAATTTATCGTGATAATGATGAATATGAGATTATTGCATTTACTGCAACGCAAATTCCGGATATCGAAGGCAGAAAATATCCAGCCGAATTGGCAGGATCACTTTATCCCACTGGGATCCCGATTTATAGTGAAGATGATTTGGCAGATTTAATCGTTGAGCATAATATAGATGCTGTTGTTTTCTCATATAGTGATGTCCCGCATGAATATGTCATGAACAAAGCTGCTTTGGTGAATGCGGCAGGTGCGGATTTTATCCTGCACGGTGTAAGACAAACAATGATAAAGAGCAACAAGCCTGTGATTTCGATATGTGCAGTGAGAACCGGCTGCGGCAAGAGTCAAACGACGCGCAAGGTGAGTGAGATTTTGAAAAGCATGGGCAAAAAACTGGTTGCCATTCGGCATCCGATGCCCTATGGCGATTTATCAAAACAAAGAGTACAGCGTTTTGCGACGTATGAAGATCTGGATAAACATGAATGCACGATCGAGGAGAGGGAAGAATATGAACCGCATATTGACCGGGGAACGATTGTTTACGCCGGCGTGGATTATGCCGCGATTTTGGAAGAAGCCGAAAAAGAAGCGGATGTAATTCTGTGGGACGGTGGGAATAACGACACGCCGTTTTACGTACCCGATTTGGCAATAGTGATCGCCGATCCGCTGCGTCCGGGTCACGAGTTAACCTATTATCCCGGTGAAACAAATGTGCGGATGGCTGATATTGTGATCATCAACAAAGAGACTGTTGCCGAGTATGAAGATATCGAATACGTGCGGCAGAATATTCGGTCAGTAAATCAGAAGGCGCAGATTGTCGATGCCGCGTCGCCGCTGTTCGTGGAGAAGCCTGATGTGATCCGCGGGAAACGGGTGCTTGTGATCGAAGATGGTCCGACTTTGACGCACGGCGAAATGGATTACGGCGCAGGCGTGGTTGCTGCCGAAAAATATGGCGCTGCGGAAATTATCGATCCGCGACCGTGGATCGTTGGAACGATTAAAGAGACTTTTAATAAGTATCCCGAGATCGGGGCGTTATTGCCGGCAATGGGCTATGGTGAAAAACAGGTGAAAGACCTGAAGAAAACCGTTAATGCCGTGGATTGTGATGCTGTCGTCATCGGAACGCCAATAGACTTGAGCAAAGTTATTAAAATCAAAAAGCCGTTTGTTCGAGTGAAATATGAATTGCAGGAAATTGGCTACCCGACTTTGGCAGAAATTCTCAAAAAATTCGAATAACGTCAAGATTTGTGGACATGAACGGATATAAGAAAGCTGTGGTGGCATTAGGGGGAAATGCCATCTCCCGCGAATTTGAGGAAGGGAATATTTATCAACAATTCGCGAATACGCGGCGCAGTTTGCGCGGGGTTGTCGATCTGATCGAAAATGGTTATAAAATTGTGCTCACGCATGGGAATGGTCCTCAGGTTGGCAATTATCTGATCCGGGTGGAAGAAACTCGTAATCTGGTGCCGCCGGTTCCGCTGGGTGTAATTGTTGCCGACCTGATGGGCGGAATGGGCTACATGATCGAGCAGTCACTGCAAAACAAGCTGCATTTGCGTAAAATCGACCGCCGCGTGGTAACGATCCCGGCGCAGGTAATTGTGGATAAAAATGATCCGTCGATCTTGAATCCGACGAAATTCGTCGGACCGTTTTACAGCGAAGATCAGGTGGAATTTTTGACCAGAGAGCGCGGCTACATTATGAAATACGATGCCGGACGAGGATATCGCCGGGTGGTTCCTTCACCGATGCCGATGAATATCGTGGAGAAAGATGTTATTAAATTGCTGTTCGAGAACGATGTGATCGTGATTACTGCTGGCGGCGGTGGCGCCCCGGTTTACATCGAGAAAGACGGGACTTACGAAGGCGTCGATGCGGTGGTGGACAAAGACCGAACCGCGGCAATCCTGGCTCGTGAAATCAATGCCAACGAATTGTATATCCTGACCGGCGTGAGCAAGGTGTCGCTGAATTATAAAAAGCCGGATCAGGTCGATCTCGATGTACTGCATATCGACGACGCAAAACAATACTTGCAGGAGGGGCAGTTTCCTGCCGGCAGTATGGGACCGAAAATCGAAGCCGCAATCTATTTTCTGAACACCGGCGGCGAGCAGGTTATCATTTCGTCTGTGGATGACATGCCGGAGGCGATTAAAGGTGAGACGGGAACACGGATTGTTCCTTAACTGATTTTAAACATAAGGTCTGAGGAGCCCTTCGGCAAGCTCAGGATAAATTTGCGACGAAGCCTGTCCTGAGCGAAGCCGAAGTGAATCTCACACTAATAAGCGCATTTCTTTCTAAAGTTTCATGGTATGAGATTCTTCATGCGCTAAAAAGACGGCGCATTCAGAATGACACTGTCGCT
>WJJN01000022.1 GCA_014729735.1 Candidatus Zhuqueibacterota bacterium | reverse complement strand
TTATCGTACACATACTGTAATGAAAGCGGATACTCTTTTTTTGTGATACGGCTGTAAGTTATTGAAAAATAGTGTTGGCATGGTTGTTGGAATATAAATCAGACGTCAAACGTACAACGTGAGAAAGGATTTGAGATAGGGTATGTGATATGAGATTCGGGCGTTCAGGAGTACACTACCTATAGAGCTTGTCTATGAACTGCCAAAATCGAGATCAATGTCATTCTGAATGCGCCGTCTTTTTGGCGCATGAAGAATCTCACATCACGAAACCTAATAAAGACATACGCCTAGCGGTATGAGATTCTTCGTCTCCCGCCAAGCGGGATCCTCAGAATGACATTTTTTCAAGTTTTCGCGGTTCTTGGACACTCTGTATATGGATTGCCAAAGGATTATAGGAGCAAATAAATCAAATAGAAGTGAGAACCACATGGATCGAAAAATCGAGAAAAAGAAATGGACTCTCAAAAAAATAATCAGCTTATCATTGATTGGAATATTGCTGCTTGCGATAATTTACAGCTTTATTTTCGGCGATAGCAGTTCCCGGTTGAATGTAGATTCCGAGCGCATCACGATTTCGACAGTCAAGCGAGGTGAGTTTCAGGAGTACATTCCCGTGACCGGATCGGTGATCCCGATTAAAACGTTCTATCTGGATGCAGTCGAAGGCGGCAGGGTGGAAACCATTTATCTGGAAGCAGGCAGTTATGTGGAGAAAGGGGACAAAATCCTCAAATTGGCGAATACAAATTTGCTGCTGGATATTATGTATCGCGAGGCTCAGTTATTCGAACAAAGCAATAATCTCCGCAACACGCGCCTGATGATGGAGCAGAATAGCCTGACGCTCAGGCGTGAATTGGTGGAGTTGAATTATCAGATTAAAACGCGACAAAAGAATTATCAGCGTGCGAAGGAACTGGTTCAAAAAAAATTGATCGCGGAACAGGAATATGAGCATGCAAAAGACGAATATGAATATCTGCTGAAACGAAAAGAGCTCACCATCGAAACGCAACGGCAGGATTCTATTTTTCGGCAGATTCAGATCGAGCAATTGGAAGCATCGCTAAAGCGCATGGAGAGCAATCTGGAAATCGTCAAACAAAAATTGGAAAATTTAATTTTGAAAGCACCCATTTCGGGACAATTAACGTCTCTTAATGCGGAGATCGGTGAGTCCAAATCGCCGGGTGAACGATTGGGGCAAATAGATGTGCTGGAAGGTTTTAAAGTTCGGGCTGAAATCGATGAACATTACATTGTGCGCATCGAGTTAGGCAGAAAGGGGGCATTCGAATTTGCAGATAAAACATACCAACTCGAAGTAAAAAAAATCTACCCCGAAGTTCGAAATGGCAGGTTTGAAGTCGATCTGGAATTCAGTAATGCCACGCCGGATGGAATCAGGCAGGGACAGACATTGCATATTAAATTAGAACTAGGTGATTTGTCGGAGGCGGTTTTGCTCGCTCGTGGCGGATTCTACCAGAAAACCGGCGGTCAGTGGGTGTACGTTCTGGATCATGATGAGGATTACGCAGTGAAGCGCCGCGTCCGGCTCGGACGACAAAATCCGCAAGTATTTGAAGTGCTCGAAGGACTGGAACCCGGCGAAAAAGTAGTCACTTCGAGCTATGATAATTTTGGGGATAAGGATAAGCTGGTTTTGCAGTAGAAACGTCAGACGTGAGACGAGGGAAGTGAAACTTCAAACGTGAGACGTGAAACGTGAGACGAGAAATCAAAGTAAAACGCGAAGAAGTCTTTGTTGGATTTTAAAATAGAAAGGGATTATGATGCTACAGTTGAATCATAAACAGTTGGATGTCTGGAAAAAAGGAGTCGAGTTTGTGACTGATATTTATAAGATAACCGATTGCTTTCCAAAAAGCGAAATTTATGGACTGGCATCGCAAATTCGGAGAGCTGCTGTGTCTGTAGCTTCAAATATTGCTGAAGGAGCAGCCCGAAGATCAAGGATCGAACGAAAGAGATTTTTTGAAGTTGCCAGATCTTCTCTGGTGGAAATCGACACGCAATTGGTGATTTCAATGAATTTGTTATATTGTTCAAAAGATGAATTACGGGTGATTGAAGAACAGATGAACCATATTTTTGCAATGCTCTCGAATCTCATCTCGAAAACAAAATGAAGCTGAAATGTCAAACGATAAACGTCAAACGTGTGGGGTGAGACGAGATTTCCAGAAAACGGGTCGTTCAGGAATTTATTTACTTTTGACGTTTCACTTCTGACGTTTCACGTTAGGAGGTCGTGATGAAAGAAATCAAAGAATGCAATTTATGGAAAAAAAGCCGTCGATTGCTGTTTTCAGTTTACCGGATTACAGAACAGTTTTCTGATGATGAAAAGCAGCGAGTCGGGAAGCAGCTTCAAAAGTACTGCATCGAAAATTTATCGAATGTTTTGAAGTGCTGTGATAACAAAAATCCAAACCGTGCGACTTTATATTTAAATACAATCTATCTGATGGAAAAATTAAGTAAATGTCTTCAAAGTGCAAACAGTCTTCATATTTTACGTAGTAATGACTACGAGTGTTTAAATTTGCAAATGCTGGAAATCAGAAATTTGATTGAAATGTCAAACTTAAGACGTGAGACGGGATATACATAAAACGGGGCGTTCAGGAATTTATTTACTTTTGACGTTTCACTTTTCATGTTTCACGTCTGACTTAGCAAGGAGAGTAATAATGATTAAAACACGGAATCTCAGAAAACTTTACAC
>WJJN01000241.1 GCA_014729735.1 Candidatus Zhuqueibacterota bacterium | reverse complement strand
TGGTGTTGTTTTTGTGGTTTGTGCTCATTTCTGAACCTGTATTTTTAAGGTTAATTTTATTTTTGAAATTGTTTAATCTGATAATTGCAGATACAGTGCCAAAAAAATAATAATTTTCTTTAATGGTTGAAACTACAATACTTAGAGATAATTCCAAATCAAAATGAATATCATTGAACGTAAAAATATTTACTTTTTACTGTAATATTATTTACCATTCAATCTCCGCAATCTCGCCCGAAACGTATGCGGCGCAAGATTTAACAGCCGTGCTGCCTGCTCGGCATTTCCGTTTGTTCTATCCAGTGCAGCCTGATAATACTGCGGGATGATATCGTTTTCAAGATCAATGCCTTTGTCAGGAATTTCAACTCTGGCTGAGATTTGGTTAATGTCAATGAAGTTCAGGTGTTCGGGGAGAATGGAATTTTCTGCCTGAAAATAGGCTGCTTCCAATGAATTTTTAAGTTGCCGAATATTACCGGGATAGTGATAATATGTAATTTTTTTCATTGCTGGTTCAGAGAGAACCTTGTTACTATTGTATTTGAAATTCATCTGTTGCAGCAGATGATTGGCAATCAGAATCACATCATCCCCGCGTCGCCGAAGTGGAGGCAATTTGATTTCCGTATGCACCAGGCGATAAAACAGGTCTTCCCGAAATTTCCCATTCTTGACATGTTGTTTGATATCCTGATTTGTTGCGGAAATGACGCGCACATCAACGCGTAATTCACGGCTTCCGCCGACGGGAATAAACGTGCCTTCCTGTAGTACGCGCAGGAGTTTCACCTGCATATCCGGCGGCAATTCTGCGACCTCATCCAGGAAAATCGTGCCTTTATCTGCCAATTCAAATTTACCCGGTTTGTCAGCAATAGCGCCGGTGAACGCTCCTTTTTTATGCCCGAATAATTCACTTTCAAACAGATGCTCCGGAATCGCGCCGCAGTTGATCGGGATAAACTGGTGCTCTTTTCGCGGGCTGTTGTAATGGATCGCTTCGGCAACGAGCTCCTTGCCGGTGCCGGTTTCGCCGGTAATGAAAATGGGAATTGGCGCCTCGGAAAAAATCTGGATTTGCTCTTTAACTTTCAAAATTGCAGGACACTCTCCGATGATATGGTCGTATTGCAATTGCAGTCTGTTCTTCAATTGAACGTTTTCACGAGCCAACCTGGATATTTCGGTTTTAATTTCATTGACTTTTTGGATCTGCGGAAAATCATCCAGATTGAAATCAACTTCGGAAATGATACCCTCGCGTGATACTTGAATTAAATTTGCTTTGATTACGCCGCCCTGCTGCAAGAATATCCAGCAGGCGTGCATTGTCGGCGTGCCCGAAGTCAATGAAATTGTATATTCTGCGTTTTTATTTTCTTTTGTAATTTCCACAACCGCTTTGTACATGGCTGGATAAACTGTGTTATAATCTGTGGGATTTACCGCAGGCGCTTCTTTGTACGAGATCCGGGTTTGGGGAAAATACTGGTCACAATAGCGATTAATATCCGAAGCCGGTTTCAGATATTTCTCTTTATTATACAGCAAATATACTTTATCAAATTGTCTATTTGCAAGAATTGATAAAATTGCTCCCTTTCTCTCAAAGGGGTAGCAATCATTTTCGCCGATAAAACTCAATAGAATTTGCATGGCATAACTATTTTAAAGTTATCTTTGGATTATAAAAAAAATAATCATTTATAAAATTAAATGCAAGAGAGAAAATTAATTTATCAATCAAACCATAGTATAGCCAATAAAATTACATTAATAGGATATAGCTGAAAAAGATATTGAAATTATATCAAAGAAATGTTACATTCAGGAACTGGCAAAACAGACTGGAAAATGAGTCATGAACATCGATGAATACACCGAAAACTACCGACGTCGGCTCGAGAGGCGCAGACAGGCAATCATCAAAGAAAATCAGCAGCGGCAGGCGGTAATTGAAAAGATAAAAGATTGCCTGCGATCTTCTCAAATAAATGCGAGATATTATTTGTTCGAATCCACCGCCGAAGGAAAAGCCAGACCTGGCTCGGATATTGATATCGCGGCTGACGGCATCACTGCGGAAGAATATTTCACACTGTTGAATCTGCTCACCGAAGCCATCGAAGATTATTTCATCGACCTGCGGGATATCACAAATAAAGACAACTTTTTTGCCCGGCGTGTTCGGGAGCACGGGCTTAAAACTGAACTTGAAATTCTAAACTAAAATCCACTAATTGTACCGGAAATCCAAATAATTGCTCTGTCCGGCAGTTCATAAACAGGCTGTCCAGGAACTAAATGATTGCAGTACAAACCCTTGCGAAGGTTTGCAGCTATACAATATATCGATAATAAACCGTAAATTATGTACTATTGGTAATAATTTGTCAGGCAAAAAATAATAGGAATTAGATTTTTCATTATGGATTTGATCGAATTTTAGATATCGGATGAAGGAATAAAAAGTACTTTCGGACCTGTTATTTATCGGCGGGGAGTAAACTATTTTAAGCAGGGCAGGGTTCAACTGGAATCCGTTACGCTGGATCATTTTACGGCAACGGTTGAGGGGACATATTTTTACAATGTGAAAGGTATTCTTTTGGATGATCGGATTTCGCTGACCTGCGATTGCCCCTATTACACCTATTGCAAGCACGGGGTCGCTGCATTGTTGGCTCTCCGAAAGTATTTGAAAGAGCATGGAGATCAGCTTCGCATGGCAAAATCGATGATGTCGGTCTGGACAAATCCCGGATGAATGTGCTGCAGGGACTGGTGAAATTGCGGCAGATTGCCTGTCATCCGAATCTGGTGGATATCACGGTATGGGAAGATTCAGGCAAATTTGAATCGTTAAAAGAGATCATCGATGAGATACTCGCGGAGAATCACAAAGTGCTCGTTTTTTCGCAATTCGTGAAAATGTTGAAACTGATCCGGAAGTACATGGATCAGCGGTTGATTTGCTATGAATATCTTGACGGGCACACACGAAATCGCCAGCAGTGTGTGGATCGTTTTCAGAATGATGATGATGTGCGGATTTTTTTGATCAGTTTGAAAGCAGGGGGGACCGGCATCAATCTGACGGCAGCGGACTATGTGATCCACTACGATCCGTGGTGGAATCCGGCGGTGGAAACGCAGGCGACAGATCGAACGCATCGGGCAGGACAAAAATGTATTTGTCTACCGCATGATCACTAAAAATTCCGTGGAAGAGAAAATACTGGATTTACAAAAGCGAAAATCCGAACTTGCCTCAAATCTTATCAGCACAGATACAAGCCTGTTCAAATCGTTGACGCGGGAAGAAATCGAATCTCTGTTTAGCTGAAAAGTACAAAAACTTCAAATATTGCTTGCATCTTTTCGATTATTTAATTATATAGAAGTTAGCGCCCATTTAGCTTTCTTCGTTTTATACATTCTTATCGAAAATTTCTGCTACCTACCTCTACCTCCGATGTATTGGGGTGTGCATTACAACGTTCTTTTTATAAAATAGTTCGTTAATTCAATAAATTAAAAGCATCATCAGAACAAAGAATATTGAATGACAAGCAGACAACGCTTTCATGCACCAAACAGAAAGTATAAAAAAACAATAAACCTTTTCAGATAAAACAGTCCGTTATCAGGACAACAAAAGGAGGTCTCATATGAACGAGAAAATAAAAACCGAAAATACCCTGGTCTTTTCTTATCTGACGTTAAGAAAGACCATCGGCATTTTGGGAACGGCATTCCCATTCCTGCTTTATTTCGGCGCGCTAATAATATTCGGAACCGGTATTCAGGACTCGATAAGCAGTTATTACTACACAAACATGGGAGATGTTTTCGTCGGTATCCTTTGCGTCATCGGTTTCTTTTTGTTCTCTTATAAAGGATATGAACGTAAAGACGACTTCGCCGGCGATTTAGCCTGCATTTTTGCGGTAGGCATTGCACTATTTCCAACAATGCATGATGGCGTCACGACAGATACTGAACGCGTCGTTGCGATCGTACATTTTGCGTTCGCAACACTATTCTTCACTACCCTGATCTATTTTTCTCTTTACCTTTTTACAAAAAGCGATCCAAATGAAGCTCCGACACCAGAGAAACTGAGGCGGAACAAGGTTTATAAAATATGCGGATATGCGATGATAGTGAGCATTGCACTCATCATTGTTTACTTTATTCTACCCGACAGCATAAAGCTGCCGTTAAAATCTCGCAATCCGGTGTTTTGGCTGGAGTCAATTGCAGTAATTGCGTTCGGAATTTCCTGGCTTACAAAAGGAGAAGCAATTTCAATTTTAGAGGATAAGGTCTGATTTACTTTCATTTCTCCTAATTTAAAAATAGATTCTTATATTCAGTTTAAAAAAATCTCGCCAGTTTTTTGGTTAATACAAATTTATTTTGAAAAACGCCTAAAGTTTTAGCAATCCCTGCCGATATATGATAATCCGACGATGGTAATAGCTTGACGCGAAAGCGGCTCTTCAACTCTAAGCGTAACTATATCTAATGCTCGGAAAATTTGGCTGAAATATCATCCATTTGGAAGATGAAATTAAGGTAATGCCCGATTGATTATTTTGAGATATTTATTAGATTATATATCAGAAAATCGGGATTATTGAAATATCTCCAATCCATTTTGGAAATCCCGGCACACCACACAAATAATGCCAAATTTTTAAAGAATAGTTTAGTTTCTTTAATTCATCAAAAGGTATTTAAATGAATAAAACAATTGCTTTTCTGTTGGCAGGAGGAAATGGAAGAAGATTCGGAGCGCTTACTCTCTCCAGACCTAAACCTTTGGTTCCTTTCGCTCTAAAAAATAGACTGATCGATTTTCCCTTGAGTAATGCAACGAATTCCGGTGTGAAAAGGCTTGGCATTCTTGTCCAGTCAAATCAAAAATCCATAATCGATTATATAGGTCGCGGTGAATCATGGGGGTTCGAAAACAACAACGACGAGTTGATGATACTGTCCTCCGGTGATTGTACCGGACATAACTATAAATATCGGGGAACTGCCGATGCTGTACGGCAAAATCTGAATATTATCAAAAATGATCCATATATTGACACAGTGCTTATTTTGGCGGCGGATCAGGTTTACAAGATGGATTATAATGAATTGATTAACTTTCATCGTTTATATGGAGCGGATGTAACAGTCGCTACAACCAACGTGTCCATCCGGGAAACGCATCGGTTTGGTATCGTTGGTCAGGATAATTTCAACAGGATCGTGAATTGGCAGGAAAAGCCAGCCGGTAGCACAAATACATTGGCATCGATGGGTATTTATGTTTTTTCCAGAAAATTTTTGATCCATGCTCTAGAAAGCACTGGTGGGGACGATCTTGGACATCATATCATGCCCTTTGCCTGCCAAACAGCACGTGTATGTGGATTTAAATTTTCTAATTATTGGCGCGATGTAGGTACACCGGATACCTATTGGCAATCGACAATGCATCTGCTGGATCCCGGGAAAGGACTTAATCTTGATCGGTGGCATATAAGGAGCAATTATTCATTTAATAATCATAATCAAAGGATCAAACGAAAATACGTTGCTTCATGTGCATCTGTCCATAATAGCATGCTTTCAGAAAATTCTGTGATTAAGGGACGTATCATTAACTCAGTTGTTTTTCCTGGAGCTCGTATTGCGAAGAATGCGTATGTCCGGAATAGTATTATCATGAGCAATTGTAATATCGAGTCCAATTCCCGAATCGAAAATACAATACTTTGCGACAATGTCAATATTGGCAAAGGTTCACTCGTGGGTTGCACCAGATCTTCGTCCCACTTCGAAATGGAAGAAGTTTCTGAGAACGGTTTGGTTGTTATCGGTGAAAATATCTCTCTTAAACCCGGGGAATGCATTCATAAAAACAGCATGCTTTCTTCACAAGAGCAATATGAAGAAAATAGCCAAATATATAAGGAAGATGAACAATTTTTTACCCGAAAAGAGTTGATAAATCAGTTGATATTAAATTGAATTATTATTTCCTGATAATAATACTCATGTTCGAAATTTAGGCGTAAAATTTTGCAGTAAGCTTCTGGATATAACTTTTGATTTTCCATCCTTGATAAAATCTTCATCATATTTTTGTGGACTGATAAGAAGTCTTTGGATGTGAGTTCTGTCCTCTCTCCGAAGACTTCGCTTTTAATTCGTTCATTTCAAGTTTCTTCTCTTAATTTTCCCAATTCTTGCCAGATTTTAAACCTTGTATGTTTCCCGTAAAATACATATATTTACTCTATGTTTGTCGGAAGCAGTCCAGCCGACCTCTAATCGATATCGTATTAAGAACCAAATGTAGTAATTGAATTTAAACAGGAGCTTTTCAATGGAGCTAATTAGCAGACGTAAGTTTATGCGGAATTTAACTTATAGCTCTTTGGGATTACTGGGAGGGGCAGCCATGCTGGAAAATAGCGGTTGCAACTCAAAATCAAGCCCCAAAAAACCTAATATTTTATTCGCTATCTCAGACGACCAATCATGGATTCATACCGGAATAAATGGCTGTAAATTTGTGAATACTCCAGCTTTCGATCGGGTTGCCAGGGAAGGAGTCTTGTTCAATAATGCTTTCTGTGCCGCACCGCAATGTAGTCCAAACAGAGCATCGATTTTGACCGGCAGGCATATTTGGCAAAACAGAGAGGCAGGAACTCACGCCAGTAATTTTCCAATTGACCTTCAGGTTTTTCCGGATTTACTGGAAAATGCCGGTTATTTCGTCGGTTATACAGGTAAACCGTGGGGACCGGGAAACTGGGAAATTACCGGATGGGAGCGAAATCCTGCCGGCAATGAATTCAATAGATTTAAAGTGGAGTCCCGTCCGGCTGAATATATCAGTAAACGAGATTATGCAGCAAATTTTATTGATTTCGTCGATAAAAAGCCGAAGGATCAACCTTTTTGTTTCTGGTTCGGTTGTCATGAACCCCACAGACCGTATGAGAGAGGGTCCGGTTTGAAAGCAGGCAAAAATCTGGAAGACGCGGCAGTCCCGGAATTTTATCCTGATGTACCGGAAATTCGGAGTGATATTCTGGATTATGCTGTTGAGATAGACTGGTTTGATGAACATCTCGGAAAAATGCTCGATGAACTGGAAAAAATCGGTGAGCTCGATAATACGATCATTGTTGTGACGAGTGATAACGGAATGCCTTTTCCGCGGGCAAAAGCCAACAATTATGAATATGGCATTCACATGCCCCTTGCGGTCCGATGGGGCGATAGAATGGAAGCCGGTCGTGTTGTTGATGATTTAATCAGTTTTGTGGATTTCGCACCGACATTTTTAGAAGCAGCAGGAATTAAAATACCGGAAGAAATGACAGGCAGAAGCTTTCTAGATATACTTGTCTCAGATACACAAGGAATTGTGGATACTACACGCACACATATTTTAACTGGTAGAGAACGGCATACGCATGCCAGACCGGATAACCTGGCTTATCCGATTCGTGCCATTCGCACGCATGATTATCTCTATATCTGGAATGTTAAGCCGGATCGTTATCCAGCGGGAAATCCATCCGGTTCAGGTGAGCCTGAGGGTTTTCATGATATCGATCCGTGCCCTACAAAAACGTATTTGCTGGAAAACAGGAATGACAAAACGGTTAAAAAATATTTTGAATTAGCAGTTGCCAAAAGACCGGAAGAAGAGCTTTACGATATCAAAAATGATCCGGAGTGCATCCATAATTTGGCAGCAGCACCCGAATTCAAGTCAATCGCAAAAAAACTTCGTGCAGAACTAGAGAAAGAGTTGACAGAGCAGGGCGATCCGCGCATGCTTGGATATGGTGATATCATTGAAAGCTATCCGAGATATAGTCATATGCGAGATTTTAAAGGATTCAAAAAACAAGGTGAGTACAATCCCGAATATCAAATTGAAATCTTTTAATAAACAGACATTTTGATTGACATTTTATGTAGATTTTAGTATTTTTTCGATATTAAATGAGTGAGAAAAGAGACATTAAAACTGATATGAAAAGACATTCTTTATATATCTTAATACATACTATTTTTATATGCACTGCTCTTTTAAGTGCCGAAAACAAGCCTGTCAAACGCATCGAGCAATTAAATCGGAATCTGCTGCTCCACCTGAAGCGGCTGCACCAGCATGATGATTTTGATACGTTGGCGCATTCATACGATCAGCCGCTGGGCTATTTTGAAGAGCCTTTTCAGAGATTGATTGAAGCGACAAAACTTCGTCCGCAATCAAAATGCCGGCTGTATTCCATTCATATCGCGTTTTATAATGACATCAATGGAACGGTGAGTAAAGACGTCGAATTCTATCTCTGGAAAAACCGGCAGGGGCTTCCGGGAAATCTCATATATTCCGAGCAAAAGAGAGTTCGAATGAATGAATCGGGATTTCAATGGTTCCGGCTTGATTTATCAGATACACTGATTTATCTTGAAGGCGATTTCTGGATCGGACACAAAGAACTGACGTCCGGTTTTCCCACTTCAGTGATCGATGGCATTCAAACAAATAACCGCACAAATTTCTATGCTGAAAACGGAATGGAATGGTTCGAGGAGGAGTATGACTATCTGCAAATGGCAGTGGTGCAATATTCCGAATTTGGCGAACCGGAAATAGCGATCACCCCGGATACGCTTCTTTTTCAGGTAACGACGATATCTGATTCAAATGATGATGATGATGATCAATCACCTGAAATCGTTGATATCCGAACAAACTATTTCGAATCGGACGTAGATACATTGTCCAATGAATATATACCTCCATTCTTCCCGTTTTATGAAAAATACCGGACTGCCTATGAATCAACCAGGCTTTTTGCACCTCGCACTGCTGTCGTAAAAAAAATATTG
>WJJN01000240.1 GCA_014729735.1 Candidatus Zhuqueibacterota bacterium | reverse complement strand
GACTTCAGAATGATTTTAAAAATCGTGTCATCATGTTTATCGGAAACAGTGACCAGTGTATCCTGCCAAATGGTCAATCCCGATGGCTGGATGTTTGGCGGACCTTCCACCGGATATGCCTGCACTAACTTCAGTGTCGGTATTTTTGCAACAGGCTCGGATTTCTGACAAACAAGTAAAGGAGGTAACAGTAATAGCAAAACCACATAAAATCGCTTCATAGATACTCCTGGAACAGTTATAACAGAATAATATTGTTTTCGCGGCACTTGCGGACCATTTCATCGGGCCAGATACT
Source organism: Candidatus Zhuqueibacterota bacterium (assembly GCA_014729735.1). Classification (GTDB taxonomy): domain Bacteria; phylum Zhuqueibacterota; class Zhuqueibacteria; order Thermofontimicrobiales; family Thiofontviventaceae; genus Mariaggregatimicrobium. The sequence goes on along the minus strand of WJJN01000240.1, from coordinate 3,941 downwards.
TGCCTGAATTTCGCCGATATGCGCCTTGCGCAAATAGAACATACATAATCGCGACTGCCCGATACCGCCACCGATTGAAAGCGGCAGGTCATTTTTCATCAGGCGTTCATGAAAATAGAGCTGCTTGCGATCCGAATTTCCGGTAATCTCCAATTGGTGCTCTAATGCCGCGGCATCTACACGAATACCCATAGACGACAGCTCGTACGCGTAATCCAACAACGGATAATAGACGATGATATCGCCATTCAGCCCTTTGTAAGTCGCTGCAGATGAAGTAGACCAGTCGTCATAATCAGGGGCTCTTCCGTCATGCGGTCTTCCGTTTTGAAGTGCGCCGCCAATGCCGATGATGAACACGGCGCCATATTCCCGGCATACTTCCTTTTCCCGCTCCATCGGCGACAGGTCAGGATATTTATCCGCCAGATCTTCGGAGTGGAAAAACGTGATCTCCTCCGGCAATATCGGCTTGATTACATTGTATTGTTGACAAATATATTTTTCCGTGCGTTTGATCACTTCGTAAATAGTACGCACTGTTTTTTTGAGAAAATTGAGGTTTCTTTCCTCCGGTGAAATGACCCTTTCCCAATCCCATTGATCCACATAAAGCGAATGCAGATTATCAAGAACTTCGTCTGCGCGAATAGCGTTCATATCGGTGTACAATCCTTCCCCCTCCTTGAAACCATAGTCGGCGAGCATCATGCGTTTCCATTTCGCCAGAGAGTGCACAATTTCGGCTCTGATATTTCCCATATTCTTGATATCAAAAGCCACCGGTCGCTCGATGCCGTTCAAATCGTCATTGATTCCGGTGCCGGCTTTCACAAACATCGGCGCAGTCACCCGGATCAGATTCAGCTCGAATGAGAGGTTTACCTGAAAAAATTCCTTGATCAGTCGAATCGCTTTCTCGGTTTCCTTCAGATCGAGTAATGGTTCATAGTTCGGTGGAATGATTAACTCTGTGTGCATTTCAGTCTCCTTGTTTGTAAAAATCAAATTTGGATTCGTTTTCATCGGAAGTATCCATTGCGTATTTGCCCTGATATATTCCCTCTTCCTGCATTTCTCTGTATAATTTCTGAATGAGCTGCGATTTCACGGTTTTCCAGCGCGGTGCGATCAGGAGATCATCCTGAATATCGCCAATTAAACGATGCACAACAATCTCCGGCGAAAGATACGGCAGCAGGTTTTTTAGCAATCCCAGATATTCTTCCTCCGCGAACACGGGAATTTTGCCTTCAGCATACCACTTTGCAAACATCGTATTTTTCACAATCTGCAAATGATGCAATTTTACCCCTTCGAGCTGCAGCTTATTTATTTCAAAGATCGTGTGTTGCATATCCCCTAAATCTTCGCCCGGCAATCCCAAAATGATGTGCGCGCAGATGAGAATATCCGGATACTGTTTCACCCGATTGATGGCATCGACGAAGCACTGATAATCGTGCCCCCTATTAATCAGCTCCAGCGTGCGATCATGCGCAGATTGCAAGCCCAGCTCCAGCCACACCATGCGATTTTCCGAGATTTCCGCCAGCGCGCTCAATATTTCCGGCGGCAGACAATCCGGTCGAGTACCAATGGCGAGTCCGACGATATCATCGGGATAATCGTAAATCATATGCCACCAGGATTTCAGCAACGGAAGATCGGCGTATGTGTTGGTATAGGTTTGAAAGTACGCCAGAAATTTGCCTTCGAATCCCTGTTTCCGCGACCGGTCAATTCCCCTGCGAATCTGGCGTTCTACACTGCCGGAACTATTTTCTACATTGCTGAAACCGGGATTATAGCAATACGCGCAGCCCCCGCTATCTCCGGTTCTGTCCTTTCGGTGCGGACAGCCGAGATTGGTATGGATTTGCAATTTGCGCACCGGAAAGGGATATTTCTCTTTGAGAAAATTTTTAAAACTGTAAACCAGGCGTTTCATTTATTTTATGCATATAAAATTTAAAGTCTTCGGGAATAAGCATTTCATAAAAATAGCAAATTATCGCAGAACAATCAAGTAAATTTTTAGGGGGCTTAAAATAAAACGACGCCAGAGGGATCAACTGGCGTCGTTTAGAGGGAGGAAATGATTTATTTTTTCCTCATAGTGGTATTTGTTGCATTAATAAGTTACTTAATTTGAATCATAAGCATTAAAGGAGATTAATTTGTTTTTCTAATTCATCGAATTTTTGCTTCCCGAACAGACTGGAAACACGCTTTCCCGTTTCATCAAAAATAAATGTAGCCGGGAGTGCTCCATTCCATTCGTTATGAAGCATGTTGATCAAATCTTCATCGTTTTCAAAATTTTGAACATAATTTTTAAAATTCACGTCGTTCCTTTTAAGAAAAGGAACAATTTTCGTTTCTATCTCATCGGGAAAATCGGCGCTGATTCCGATGATCTCAACATCGCTGTTCTTGTATTTATTCGCCAGTTTGACAAGAGCCGGAAATTCCTCCCGGCACGGTATGCACCAGGTTGCCCATACATTAATCAGTAGCACCTTCCCGTCTCTGTTATTCAATATGCCCGATAATTTATCTTTATCAATTTTTTCGATTCGGACATCGTAATTATGAGCTTGTTTTTTTTCTGACTGTGTACTATCGCATGCAATGATTGATAATAGAATTATCAGAGCTATTGCATATCTCATTTTTTCACCCGCTTAATTGTGCAGCCAAATGCTTTTGTTTTATGGGTGCTCACTTCCTTGCCAGCCAGAATTTCATTCAATGATTGACGGAGATCATGAGATTTTACTTCCGATTCCCGCCGTGAGTCGTCGATTCTGCCGTGGTAGAGTACCTTAAAATCGGAATTCAGTACATAAATCTCCGGAGTAACTGATGCATCGAAACGATCGGCAATTACATTACCACGATCTTTCAAAACCGGAAACTGAAAATTGTGTTCAGCCGAGTGCTTTTTGATTTCGGCAACGTCTTCTTGTTTGTTGGAATTGATTCCCACAAAGCTAACGTTCTTGTCCGAAAAATCGTTATACAACTCGACCATCCGCTCGTTATATGCATTGGAAACCGGACATTGGGTGGCAATGAACATCAATACTATTGCTTCTGAGTCCTTAAAGTCTGCCAGAGAATGCTCTTCTCCGTTATAATCTTTTAATGTAAAATTCTCAACCTTCATTTTCTCATGCGTTTTTGCCTGCATGATAGCTGAAATCGAGAACATCAATATCATCGTAATAAAAATAATTTTTTTCATAGCGTTCTCCCTGAATTTGTTTATTTAATTGTTCTTTATTACATGCTAAAAATATGCCAAACCAAAAATATTTGCTTCTAAAGTTATTAATTTTATGGAGATAAACTGCCTCCTTCTAAAAAATCGAATTTTTTCCGTATTGATACATTCCCCCTGCACAATATAGTGAAACTCACCCACCAAGTGACTGTATTTATTGATATAGTGTCTATATTTAAATATGTTCAGGATTTGAAAATGTCTCATTTTTTATAATCTAAACAGTTTATACATCGAGACAAAAACAAAAACGCCCTGCTATCTAAGCAAGGCGTTTTAGTTATATCGAATTGAGAGTTATTAATGAGTCGGGCTAAATTAGAGATGGTTGACAAATCTATACTTTTTAATTTTTTGGTCGCGGAGAAGAGGGATTCCATAACAGAAATTATGAAATCCCTCCAGCGATGATGTGACCCAATTTGGAAAAACCCCTCCTTTTTTTTCGAAATCTTCAAGTCACTTGACTACGTTCTTACAATAATTTAACCCAAATATTGCTCTCAAATTAAATTCCTCTCAGGCTACTTGCCCCTCCTCGATCAGGAGGAGGGGCAATGTTTACCCACAAATAATGTTAACCTTAAGAGAGGAAACGCTATATGACAATTTATATTTAAACGAAGGATAATTCTTCTTTTTCAATCAATCT
>WJJN01000239.1 GCA_014729735.1 Candidatus Zhuqueibacterota bacterium | reverse complement strand
TGCCTCCTGCAGCACATAACCGGTGTGATTTTCCGCCGCTGTCCAGTTGAGTGAATACTCGGCATTCGAAAGAGCTGCATACGGCGCAGTCAATTCGGGAACAGTGGGACCAGGGACTTCGCCTTCCGGTACCGGGCTGCTGGAAAATTTAACATCATCGAACAACAGTGAATCGGCATAAAACGGCATTTCTCCTTCATACCGGAACTTCAAATGGCGCACTGTGCCCAGATCGGCGCCCAGCAGATCGGCATGCTCAAAATCAAATACCAGATCCTGCCACTGCCCGATATTCGTGTATTCGGTGACAACGTAGCTTGTTCTGTTTGCACCATCATATAACTGGACTTTCCACTGCGCTCCTTTTTCACATCTCATTTTAATATGGAGATACGGCATGTCAGTTACATCCACCCAATCATCCGGCATGGTGAGCCAGATCGTGATCTGCTGGGGACCGGATTCGACCTCCGCAGTAAAATGACCGCAGCTATCCGAAGTGTTGATGCCCACTTTCTGCGGATTTTCGATTGAATAAGGAAATGCCTTCCAGTCGTCTGTCGCACCAGGAACCGACGTGAAATCGACGAGCTGCCACTGCACCGTATTATTGATCCCTTCGAAATCATACGCAATATGCTCTTTTGCTTCGGTTGTGGTGTCAGTTGTGATAGTCGTGGATCCGACATTGCTCCAGTCGCTCAGCAAATCAGTGGTTTCGTTTTCCGCACGCACACGGTAATAAAACGTCTGATCATTTTCCACGACTTTATTGAATACCATGGAAGTGGTACCCGCGTCCAGATAAAATGGCTCTGCGGATGCAAACAAATCCGTGGTGTCTTCCTCCAGCAGATATCTCGTGTGGTTGATACTTCCCGTCCAGGTGACCAGGTAGTCATCTCCGCTCTGAACCGATTCCTGAACCGCCAGTGTCGGAGTCGTTGGTTCCACCGGTACGACGCCGCCATACGGATTTGGATCATTATTGAAACGGATTTCATCCAGAAACACATCTGTGTTGAGATCGAATGGCTCACCTGCCGACACTTCGATCTGATAAACACCTGTGGAATCGAGTGGCGTACCATCGGTTGTTACGAATTGACCTTTGAAATTGAAAACAAGGTCCTGCCACGAATTAACCTGCGTGTAATCCGAATAAGTCAAAGCAGATCGTTGACCGTTTCTGTCCGTTAACTTGGTGCGCCAGGTATGCGCCGAATCGCATCTCATTTTGATATGCAGCATTTTGAGCTCTGAAACATCAATTGCGCCGCCCTTATACGCGATGTACATTAAAATACCATTTCCTGAGCCGGATACCTCTGCTTTTATCGATGCGCATGAATCAGAGCTATTCACAGCATCCGGAGCCGGATTAACGACAGAATTCGGATTTCCCGCGCCATGGCTTCCGGCATTCGAGGAAAACTGGCTATAATTCCAGCGAAGCCCTTCAATACCTTCGAAATTCCAGAGATCGTGCGTCATGACTTTGCCGTAGGGCTCGGGATCAGCGTTGAAGCGGATATCATCCAGAAAAACATCCGCATTCAGATCGAATGGAGAACCGGCAGACATTTCGATCTGGTAAACACCAGTGGAATCAAAGTAACCGCCGTCGCTTGTTTCAAAATTTCCTTTGAAATTAAAAACAAGGTCCTGCCACGAACCGACTTCCGTATAATCCGCGTAAGTCAAAACAGATCGCTCACCATTTCTGTCCGTTAATTTAACGCGCCAGGCATATGCCTGATCGCATTTCATTTTGATATGCAGCATTTTGCGTACGGAGACATCTATGGCGCCTCCCTTATAATCTATGTACATTAAAATACCGTTTCCGGAGCCGGTAACCTCGGCTTTCACCGATGCACATGAATCCGAGCTGTTCACAGCATCCGGGGCGGGATTTACAACAGAGTTCGGATTTCCGGCGCCATGGCTTCCGGCATTCGAGGAAAATTGACTATAATTCCAGCGGAGCCCCTCCGTCCCTTCGAAATTCCACAGTAAATGCTCCTGCGGGTAACCATAACTTACTAAAATTAACAAAAAAAGAGATAATAGCAATAACTTATTTAAAAACCGCATCGATTTACCTCCTGTAAATTCACCTTATAATTAGTAATTTTTTTTGTTGCGAAAAATGCCTCCCGCGCAGTTCATAAAAATATACGCCCGATGGCAGATGAGGCGCCTCCCATGTAATATAATGAGTTCCCGCGTGCCGGGACTCATTTACCAGGACCTCGACCACCTGTCCTCTTAAATTATAGATTGTTAATTTTATATGTTGATCTTTCTGCAACGAAAAAACGATGGTTGTCGCCGGATTAAAAGGATTCGGATAATTACCAAACAATTCACACCGAACCGGTTCCGGGACGTCCGGATCTTTGTTCACATTGCTTATATACTCTTTATCTGTTTCAACAGAAAAATTATCGAAATATACCCAGCCGCCAAACGATCCCATACCGACCTTGCCATACGAAAACGTGCAATCCTGTCCTTCCACCACAACCGAATCATCGAAACTTACGCTGAAATGACAGTTCTTTACCTGCACCCGGATGCGATGATAATCATTATCATCCAGTTCGTGAAAATCCGTGAACGGCGTTATCGTATAGCGCATCGAATCGACAAGTACGAACAACTCGTTATTATGCGGCAGTTTATGAAACATCACGTAGTTATAATTAAAGTCATCCTGATAATTCCACACAAATTCGAATTCCCGCGAATCTACAAGCCGGGCTTGACAGGTCAATGTGAAATCCGTGAAGATTTTATCTTTCACCAGTGCATACGTCCCCATC
>WJJN01000238.1 GCA_014729735.1 Candidatus Zhuqueibacterota bacterium | reverse complement strand
CTCAGCGCAGGACCGAAATAGACTATTTTTAAGTGGACCTCTCCCTGTAATTCTTTGATAATCATCTAGGGGCACACTCCGAGTTTTTGAGTTTATCGTATCCAGACATATAAATTGAATTTCAATATCGTTCATTACAGGTCTTTTCGTAGTTACCTGTTTTTACGCAGCCGAATAATCGCCGCCTCCAGACTGGCTCGCATGCGATTGATCGAATCCGCAAGTTGACCGATTTCATCTCTGCTTTTTGTTTTGACTTCCACATCTAACTCACCGTGACTGATTTTATTGGCGACCTGAGTTAAGTGATGAACCGGACCGCTTATGCCGCGCGCCAGATAAACAGCAATTGCAATCGAAATGAAAATTCCCACAATAAACGCCAGCACAAAAATATTGCGAAGCGAAGTGACCGGATCGGTCAGTTCGTCTATTTCAATGATATTCAATAGCTTCCAGTATATTTCCGTATTACCCGGCGGGATGAACAGCGCATGACATACGAGATTTTGGTTCGTAAAAGTGTGACCATCCTTTTGAGCCAGTATTTCTTCCACATATTTGGGACGAAAAGTATCACCCAAATTTGTATTTGTCCCGACATCTCTGCCCCATAATTTTGTGGAGTCCGGATTTATCAGAAAATATCCGTCTTTATCGACAAGGCAGATTTTTCCCGGTTTCCCATGTTTCGTCGAAACAAGTCCCTCCAGAAAGATATTTGCATTTGCAGTAACCAGTATAATGCCTGCTCTGCTGCCGTTTGGATAAAAAACAGGTGTAGCGTAATTTATAACGGGCTGATACGGTTTGAATATTTTTCCTTTTTCCTTGTACAAATGGATGTTCGATACATAGCATTCTCCTGCCTGCATCTTCATTGTTTCCTTGAAAAAAGCACGGCGGGATTGATTCTGTAACTTTTCTGCGCTGGAAAATGTCATTCGCGAGCCGTCGTTGTTTAACCTGAAAATTTCATCCCCGGATTCATCGATATATGAAATGTGTTGATACATATTTTTATTTATCGCGTAGCTTGATGAATTATCTGCAATTAATGACAAAGCGTTCTCTATTTCACTATCGCTGCCGGATTGTTTCTCGCTCAAAAATCTGATCATGTCTCTGGATTCACTCATATATTTCGTGTCATTCATAATATTTTGTAAATGATGCCGGAGAGTTCGCAGGGATAGTACTAATTCATCAAGTTCGTAATTGATGACAATATCTGTAACTGTTCTGCTGGTTGAAAAATATATGTAAATATAGGACAATAGAGGAATCAGGAGTACAATCAGAAAAGCCGCTATAATTTTATTTTGAATCCGAGAAAGAATGAAATTCATGAGTTAATCTCCTCATTTTACCGCTAATGTTGACTGAATCTATAATTTTGCGATTTATACATCGAACTCCCCCTGTGTTATGATCAGTTAAAATTCATTTAAGGAACGAATCATGTTCTGTGAAAAATTAAGCCTTTTGGCTTCATCTTTAATTTCAAGGCTCACTTTTTCCACTAATGCAGGAACTTTTGAGCCGGGAAATACGGAACGGTCTGCGCCAAATTTTTCTATAGCTTCATCGATGATAATACTTGCCATTGGACCGATAGCATCAATCAACTCTTGTTCCAGTGTTTCAAAAAAACTTGTCGTAACATTGGTTGTTTGCGTTCGGTGCGTAGCTTTCTCCTGAATTAAACCGGATAGTATCAGATTATAAATCGTCTTCGCAATCTCGAATTCATCATTACCAGTTAAATCCACGATGTCGCTCACAGTCCGAACACCATTAATTTGTGTTATGATTTCCCATTCCATCGGCTTCAGATTAACGCCACTGGGATTGCCTCCGGGCGCCAGTTCCGGCACCATGTTCATCGAATGAACAACGGTTTTTATTTTTCTCCAATCGGAAGTTTTACTCTCACTTTGCTGCAACAACAATTGAGTATCTTTTTCAATAGTCTGCTGCGACGTCGTTGAATTCGTTTCAAAGCGAAATCGTCCCTCGATCCAGCCGAGCATATTTAGCAACGCTATTTCCCCAACGGAAGAGCCTGCGCTGCAGTGCACTATTTCTCCGTTATTTACATAAATTTCACCGTCCGTTACACTGTTGGTGACTGCGAGGCAGCCGCTCATCTTACCTGAGTTCAGCATTTTCAGAATTTGTAGCAGTGACATTTCGGAAATATTGCCGGATAGGGTTTCAGCCATTTTGGCGACCTCTTTCATGTTGTCAAATAATACATTTTGAATTCTAACAGGACAGAATAGCAGTGAAATAACAAAAGCTGCCCGCAATTTGTATACCAATCACCAATGATAGTTGTTACAATATCTTTATACAATAGCCTATGTAAAAAGAATAGATTATAAAAAGATCAGATAAATATATCACACTTAATTGTTTTTTATCATGTAAGTAAATGAAACAATTGTATTAAATTGAAACATAATAAGTTAGCTGAATTAATTGATGATAACCCAATATTAATGACAGGGTTGGCAGTTCTTGTTTTCTCGAGAGAAGAGAGGTGGGAAATCCAGATTTGTTGGTGCCTTGGCACACCATAATTTTCAAAAAGGGTGAAGCAAAAAGATAATAGTCAAGACAGATTGTGCGGCGATTAATAGAAATAAGAAACCCGACGGAGCGGCGGGTTTCAATAAATTCAATCAGATCAGTTTTGATGGACGCGGGGGACGCCTTTTCGACGTCCAGCTACCGGGTTCGACACTTTCGTAATCATTTTTAGACTCGTGTTCTTGTTCCGGTACGAACCTGCTTTTCTGTGCCGGTCTTTTAGAGATTGAGAAGGACTTTTCCGCAAATTTTCGTATTTGGGGATCGAGTCCTTCGGCAGCAATTTCCGCTGTAAATTCCCGGCGACCTTCTACGATATCTTCAATATAATCGGTGATTTGATCCTGGGAATAAAAATTGTGAGGATCGAATTTTGACAGATCATGTCCCTCGCATGATATGATTTCTTCGGTACCGAACATTCCATTCTCATAGCGATTCGTCCCTCGCAAATCGCCGCGTTGAATGGCTGCCATCAAATCGATTGGCACGCGAGCGACTTTTCGAATCAGCCGTTTTTTCATGGTTTCGCCTTCCATATATTCTTCGAGGATTTCGCCGACACCGCCGGTATTATACTGATAAAATTCGACTTTTCCGGGAAAGCGCTCCATCAAATCCATGATGATATCATGAAATCGATTGACTTTTCTGGCTCGGGAACCAATGATGAAAGGATCGGTGCCCACGATGCGCACGGATTCGCCGGCTTTTGCAGGCTGCGACGCGTAGCTGTGCGTTGATTCGCCCCAGAGATAAGCAAGCACTGCCTGCTCGGCAGTCAGCTTCTGCGAAAACGGCATGATCGTATTGCGTCGGGTGATGAATGCGAAAACAATCCCGTCCAGCTCTTCCAATGACGGCAAATTCACCGTGTCCGATTCGATACTCACCAGCCGGTGCCCGCGCTTGATTCGCAGCTTCGATTTTTGAATCACAGCCCTGCCGTTGGCGCACAGGCTTTCATCCAGAAAGTCGGGATTCCCTTTGGAATCAATCATCACATTTTCGTACAATGCGGATTTATCTATAAGGGCATAATACATCGCTTCCTGCAATTTTTTATCGACATCTGTTTTCACAAAGAATCCGGCTTCGCTGCCATACGCCGAGCCATTACGCCGCAGGAACACGATATCGTCCTGAGTGGCTTCTGTCTTCTCTCCCTGCTTGTAATCCAGCCCTAATTGATGACACGACCAGGTAGATTTTCCGGTTGCCGACAACCCGAAAAGAAAAACCCCGATGGTCTTTACCTTGCCGTCTCTTGCATTCCGGACGTAAACGGTTTTCGTTCCCGCGTGCAATCCGAGCATATCATGTTCATCGGCGTACCACATCGCCTGGCGCAAAAATCCTTTCTTGTCTTCGCCCATGTAATCCGTGCCCAGCGCTATGTTGAGATTATATTCCGGCAATGCCAGCACCTGCTGCCGGATTTGATGCTCTTCCGGAATATGAATCATCGTAAATTCAGGTCCCGGGCGACCTTTTGGTTCGAACATCGTGTTTGCCCACATATAGGCAATCCGATAATTTTTGGGATCAGCGACCGACATGTACAGATTGCAGATGGGATTGTATTCACCGTTGTTTCCCATTTGCCTGCGAATATGGACAAACGGCATGGTCCTAAGCATGTGGAGCACGTTGTGCAGCTCTTCCGGCGCGGCTTCGATGATGTTTTTATGTAATTCCGTAGGCTTGGTGAGCCGCACTTTTTCGCTGCCGAGATAAACCGTTCGCGGAGCAATGCGGCTGGAAACAGCAGATCGCCAGCCATAGCTGCCGAATTTGGTTTTAGTGCCGGTCTTAATCGCAGGCTTTTTGATTTTTTTTAGCGGCAAATGTTGGATATTCGGTCCGTTCAATAACGGCTCCATGTTTTCATAAAAATGGCGATATGCGTCTTCGTCGTATTTGGGTGTCGGCATGTAGATTCCTTGTTTTATTATTATGAATAAATGTGCGACGTATAAGGAGGGGACTGTATCAAAAGTCATTTTTTGGTATCATTCCTGCGAATGCAGGAATCCCCTAACTTTTTAATAAATAGGAGATTCCAAGACAAGCCGGAATGACATTTTACAAAAAAATCAGACTTATGATACAGCTCCCACCTTTCGCACGTAAGCTCTAAATTACAGAAAAAAAAATCGAAAATCAAGAACAAAATTTTG
>WJJN01000237.1 GCA_014729735.1 Candidatus Zhuqueibacterota bacterium | reverse complement strand
CGTATTCGCAATGACGCCGGAAGCCGTCGAAGGCGGCATTCTGCAAATGGTGAATCACGGCATCTCCACAGGCGCGCTCTTCCTGCTCGTGGGAATGATTTACGAACGCCGGCACACGCGGGAAATCGGCGATTTCGGCGGGCTTGCTTACCGGCTGCCGCTCTTTTCCGTATCATTCATGATCATAACGCTTTCTTCAGTTGCCCTGCCGGGAACGAACGGATTTGTCGGTGAATTTCTCATTTTATTGGGCAGCTTCAAAGGCGCATGGGCGTATTTCGTTTTGGAGAACAGTATCTTCAGGCTCGTGCTGCTGGTATTTGCCTCATCCGGTGTGATCCTCGGCGCCTACTATATGTTGTGGATGGTGCAGCGGGTTTTCTTCGGTCCTCTGAATAATGAGAAAAATAAAAATTTAAAAGACCTGAGCGTTCGCGAAATGATCGTGCTCGTGCCGTTCATTATCGCCGTTTTCTGGATCGGCATTTATCCGAAACCGTACATGAATAAAATGCACACAACTGTGAAGAAATATATAAGCGAGTATCAGCCGGAAACGCTCAAACAACAGCTTGTGCAGGAAACCCCGGCAGAACAAGAGTCAGAAACAGTGGAAACAACTCATGAAAATCCGGTACCGCATTAGGTACAATCACATAATAATCGATTCATCGATTCACAAACCATTAAATAACAAACAATCGGTTATAATAGCACTTGGATTTGAATATGAATTTTGACCCAATTTTTTTGATCGGAGAATTTAGTTTAGTTGCCCTGATTGTCATTCTCACGCTTGTTGACGCAATGCGAAAGCCTGTATTTGCATTGTTAGGCAGCTCTGCCGAAATCACCCCGGATATTGAATCCCGGAACAGGCAGGCGACATGGATTGCGGGAATCGGATTAGTAATCGTCGCCGCAGTCTATTTCATTTTCGGCAAAGCCACGTCCGGCGAGTCCGTATCTCTGCTGCACGATTCGCTGAGAGCCGGTGGTGGAGTTTACATCGGCAAGCTGGCAATTATCGGCGCCGGAATACTGACGATCTTGTTATCAGCCAGATACACGATGGCGCAATCCATCCCTGCAGCCGATTATTACCTGCTGCTCTGTTTTTCGCTGCTGGGCGCACTCACGCTCATTGCCGCTGAAAATTTCCTCATGATCTTTCTGTCGCTGGAAATGATGTCCATTCCGATTTACGCGCTGGTAGGTCTGAAAAGATATAACTCGAGAGTGGGGGAGTCGGCGATCAAATATTTATTACTCGGAGGACTTTCATCAGCTTTCCTGTTGCTGGGAATTTCCTTTATATACGGAATGACAGGCACTCTGGTCGTCAACGATGTTCTCACGCACTTATCGCAGGTAAGTCAGACTGTATCTTCCGAGATGCTGCTCATGGGACTTGGGCTGGTTTTTATTTTTGTGGGACTGGCGTTCAAAGTATCACTGGTTCCATTCCACGCATGGACGCCTGATGTGTACGAAGGCGCAGCAACACCGGTCACGTCGTTTATGTCGGTTGCTGTTAAGCTCGCTGCCTTTGCCGTGATCTTGAAAATATTCGCCGGGTCTCTATTATTCCCGGCGTTTGATCCGCTTTTTTCCAGATTGTTTGCTTTCTTCGCGCTATTGACGATCATTTATGGCAATTCCGTCGCGATCGTTCAGAAAAATGTCAAGCGCATGCTGGCATATTCTTCCATTGCGCACGCTGGCTATATGGCGTTGGCACTTGCACCGATGGGACATAATATCGAAGCCGTGCAGGCGGTACTGTTCTACGGCATCGGCTATATTGCCATGAACATGCTGGCGTTTGGCGTGCTCGTTTATCTGACCTATCGGGATAAATACTGCGAAACGCTGGAGGATCTCACCGGCATTGCCCGGAAATATCCCGGCGCTGCGGCTGTAATGTCAGTCGCCATGTTTTCGCTGGGTGGCTTGCCGCCCGCAGTTGGATTTGTCGGTAAAGTTCAGATTTTCCTGCAATTGATAAATGGCAAATTCTATGCGACCGCAGTGATCGCACTGCTATTCAGCATGGTGGCGCTTTATTTCTACATCAATGTGATTGTTGTGATGTACATGAAAGAGCCGGAAGCAGAGGTCGCAAATATCGACAAAAAGAGCATGCTGCCTGTCTGGCTCACGCTCGGCTTTTCGACGCTGTTTATTTTGATTCTTGGAATTCTGCCTTCTCCGTTAATGGAATGGTCGCTCGAGTGGGCGAAGATGCTATTTTAGAAAAGGAATGTCCGGATTCCCGGAATCATTGAGATTTCGAAAATTTCTGGTTCGAATTAAATATAAATCAAAAATCCCATGCCACTACAAAGTGACATGGGATTTTTTTTGTTGAAAATCTTTATTTTAAACAAACGTCTTCAAAATCTCCTGTTGGATATTTTGCAGATCCGAATAAGCCTTATTAATCTCTTCGACTTTTGATTGTAGCTTATTCATCAACATTTTCTTTTCAAGACCATTACGAATGATGATCAGCAGATCGTCATTTTCCCACGGTTTTTCGATATATTGAAACAGACCGACCTCATTAATCGCTTTAATCGCGTTTTCTTTATCAGCATAACCGGTCAAAATGATGCGCGGGATATTGGGATTAATATTTCTGACTTTTGCGAGAAATGTTATTCCATCCATTTCCGGCATGAGATAATCCGATATAACCAGATCGACATCATTTTCTTCGATATATTTTACTGCCTCTTTCGCAGAGGTGAAAGTTTTTACTTCATAATCGGTTTCAAGTGTTAAAAATGAGCCAAGGCTCGTTAAAACCATTTCTTCATCATCTACAACAACAATGGTCGCATTGTAATCCTGGTCAGACATACAAAATTTATCTCCCTTTTGAAGATTGAGCATCTGCCTTTAAGATCAAAATAAGTATATGCAATATAATAAAATCGAATCAAAATTGCAAGCATCTTGGTGAAAATATTTAAGATTCTTTACATATTTATTATTAGCGCCTAACACGATTTACAAGACTCCTTAATCGTTTGGAAAGGGTTTTCATAATGCCGAGCGTTATCTGCAGATGGTCAGCCAATAAATCGTAAAAATCTTCGCGGTTTATTTTTAGCAACACCGAATCTTCAAGAGCCGTTGCAGTCACAACCCGCGGCTCATCGTCGAAAAGAGCCCATGTTCCAAACGCGTCCTTCACCTGAGCGATCATCACCTGTCTTTCATTATGATGAAGTCTTACTTTGCCTTCAATCACCAGGTACATGGAATCCGATACGTCTCCTGCATTATAAATGTCTGTATCGGTCTTAACGCTAATCTCATCCGTAATCGCAGCAATATGAGAGAGATCCTCTGTTTTAGTATTCTCAAAGATATCTACTTCCTGCAGAAATAGAACTTTTTCAACAATCGTTAACATATTTAAATCCGTTTTTGAATGAAATCATGATCTATTTTTCAATCGTTTCAATGCATATTCGGCTGTTTCTTTGACAGTGGTATCTTGATCTCTCATTAGTTTTCGGATTTCGGATTCATAATCTTTCAAATTGGTTTCAGCAATGCAAAAAATCGTACACACCTTTAACCAGGTATCATTCTCTTTTAACAATTCCACGAATATACCATTTTTTTGCTTCAGACGATTTTCCTCCGCAGAGTATGTATTTGTTGAATATTCGGTGATAGGGATGATAATCCGTTTCAAATTCGGGTCAAGTATATTTTCCAGAAACTCAACTGCATTTGCGCGCAAATCCGGTTTATTGCTCGTTATCGCACGATATGCATTGTACATATCTGCAGGTGAATATTTCAGCCCCAACAAACGAAATATTCTGCTAAGAGTGTTATCGAGCCGTTCATTCAAAAGTGAGAATAACAAATCCACTGCTTTTTTTGCTCTTTCGGTATCCTGGATATTTTTGTTTTTATATATTTCGAACAAATCCTTGTTCGATAAATAAAAACAAATTTTGCCAAAAATTTTTGTCTCACGAAGAATACTATTTCGGATGCGATTTTCTCCGAATTTCAAATATGGAAAATTGGTCCGCAACCGATTCAACGCCCTCAAAATTTGAAAACGCAGTGTTAAATCTTCCTGTGCCAAATTATCTAATAATAAATTGACCGATTGCTGCGTACCGATTAGTGCCAGGACTTTTGGTATGGCGAGGCGCAATTGGTAGTCTTCGTTTTCATTTTCAAGAATATTTTTTAACGGAGCAATGGCGTCATTTTCGTACTCGGCAAGTGCATTGCGCGCGTATTTTCTAATTTCATGTGCAATCAAATATTGCATAAGGATTGGTATGAACATTTTATGTCTGGTTGAACCTGCATTCATTGTCGCTTCTCTTACCACATCGATACTATCATCTAATAGTAGATTTTTTAGAAACGGATAGAGCTTCTCTACCTTTGATATACCTATCACTTTTGCTAAAATCACTTTCATGAAGACAATATCTTTCAGTTCATAGCTCGTTTCACTGAACTTATCCACAAATTGATCAAACAGATTTTTAATGGGAAAGGTTTTTCGGAATTCCCTATTTTCTCGATGTTCGTATGTTGCTGCAAGCAAAGCCGCACTGCGAATATTGATATTCTCATCAACCAATAGTTTTTCTAACTCAAGCTTTCCATCGATTGAAGTCGAATAAATGAATCGGATTGCTTCGACCTTTACATATAAATTCGGATCATGAATGAGTTCGCGTACTTCTTTCATAAAGTCTTTCTGTTCATCATTCCTGATCATTCGCAATATTTGAATTTTTATCTCATGAGAAGGATGATTAATCAATTTTTTAAAATAGGGTATAAGACGCTCGTTTTTCACATCTTCGACTAATTGAAGAATATACAGAATTTGTCGTTCATTGTTTCCTTCTAATAGTTTTAAAATGTTATCCAGAACCGAAGCTTCCTGGATATTAATATACTGATCCTGCAAGTCGATCGAACGCTTTTCGATAGCGGTTCGGAATGAATTGATATATTCTTCTTTCACCGCTTTTATGAGATAAAACCAGATTACAATAAAAACGATCAGAACAAAACTGATTTGCCGCACTGAGAAGCCTAATTGCTGAGTGAATATAATAAGTAAAATACCACCGATTCCGGTGGCAAGGCTATCGATAAACACGTCGATAAATGCTTTGCCCTGGTTTTTCAATGTTGTCGGCAGCGGGAGAGCTAATAATTCAAGCCCGGCTTTGTGGATCGATTGTTTGAAGCTACCATCACACACCTTTATGAAAACAGCCGACCACAATCTGGGATCGAATATAATGCTCAACGCGCCGATTAAAATGCCAAAGGGCAAGAAGAATAGCGATGTAGTCACCCCAAAAATTTTCAGACTTCGACCGGTGAGCAGTAGTTGTATAAGCAATGAAGCAACACTTAAATTAGAAAGCCAAAATCCGAAGAAAGCCGTTAACTTATCTTTATCTGTGATGATACTACTTGCAATTGCACTAAATTGATAATCAACAAGATTGGCAACGATAACGCCAATGCCAACAATTGCGGCAATATAAGTAAGGTGCTGGGACTTCTGTAACAGTTCGAACGGCTTTTCGGAAGTTAATTTTCGACGAATGCGTTTTTCCTGATGAATCCGTTCGGTGTATGTTTTTCTGGCACCTTGTTTCCACACTTTTCGCATGATCACTATGCATATCAGCAGGAAGACAACGCAAAAGAAAAACAAATTGTTCGTCCCTACGACAGGCGCCAAAAATTTTGTTAGGTATCCGCCAAATATACCTCCGGAAATAGCTCCGGCACCTATTAAACCGAAAAGCCTTTTCGCCTGCCTTGCATTAAATACATAGTTTGCAAGCAGCCAGAACTGCGAGGTCGTTATAACACCGAACAATGCCACCCAAACATAAATAATATAGTAAAACCACCCTTTATTGATATTTATATAGAGCAAGAGCCAAAATACTATTAAAATAATTATGGATGATAATGTTGTGTAGAGGATTAAAATATTTAAGCGAATTTTTTTTGCATATCTGGAATAAAAATTTGTAAATACCGCTGCGACTACTGCTACTATGATGAAAGCATAGGGCAGTTTTTCAACTCCAAAGTAACTGAGAAAAAGTGAATTACGGACAGGTTTAACGATCAAAAGCGATGCTATAGCTAAAAAGATATAGCTAAACATCAGGAGTACTTTTAATCCCTCGCCTTCGTTGATATTTAATAATTTTCGAACGAGTTTAATCATTCTTGTTATCTGAAGTCATGTCATTGAACTTATTACCCGCAAATCGAACTACGATAATCCATACAACGACGATCAGGATCGTAATAAAGGATAACCAGCGAATTGTGGAAAAATCTCTGAACAGAGTGGTAATTATCAAGCTGACCCCAACTGCCAGCGCTTTTGAAAAACGGTAAACGAACATATCGATAAAGGCTTTGGCTTTGTATTTTTCATCACGGCTCGTTGGTACGTAAAGCGCTTCTTTTGCGGATTGGTTTATTGAGTAGTTGAAAGCATTATCCGCCGTATTCAAAAAGCTGCCCACCCATAAAATTGGAAAGGCTAAGAAACTGAACGAACCAAGCATGATGACACATGGCAATACAAGCAACGCAACAGTTAATCCGAGCCGTGTCATGATGAAGCTTGTCAAAAAGAGCTGGACAGTTAGCGCGACTATATTCGTAATCGAAAAGATGGTCGCGAAGTGTTGACTTATTGCGTCTTCGGTGCTTAGATAGTGCTCGATGGTTGCAGTGAATTGAAAATCCATGATTGTCGAAATGATCTCATAAAATCCGACAATTCCAACAATTGCCAGCAAATATTTTGATTTAAAAACAAGTTTCGCACCTTCGATTGCTGCATTCGATTTAGAGCCAGTGTCTTTGTTTTGGTTCGGTTGCTGAATGCTTTCCAGGTTATCTTGCGGCACGAGACGTCCAGCAATTCCTGATATTACAGCAATAAGCACAGTACCAAGCAGACAAATCCAGAGCCAGGAAATCATCGTCAAATCGTCGATCCAAATGCGGACAAATTGTGTTCCGAAAACGCCACCTGTAACGCCTCCGAGTACGACAAGACCATAAAGCCTTTTCGCAGAGCTTGCATTAACGCTGTCATTTAAAAACGCGAAAAAAGTTGCTACCATTAATGTGTTGAAAAGATCTCCAAAAAGATAAAAAGACCAAACAGTCAAATCGCCGGGATTACTAATAACGAAAGAAAAAGCTACCAGGCATGCCACTATTAATATTGAAAAAATGTATGTCAACTGCTGCCGTCGAAACTTTCGTGCCAGCCATGTAAATAAGATGACGGCAAAAAAGGCGATGACCATGTTGAGTACTTTCGCCAGCAGCTCGGCTTGTGAACCGAGCAGAAACCACGAAAACAAATCGACACCACCACTTTCTTTGTAAAACCCGATGAATAGACCTTTCTTTAATGGTTTTAAAATCCAAAAGGTTGTGATGATAAGAAAAAAATAGCCAAACATCAGCAATGAAAACGGTAATTCATCTCGCCGTATATTCATCAGGCTTTTCAACGGACCAGACATGAATTCTCCTTTGTTTTTTAATTAAATCCCAAATGGTAAATTTATCTGATTTCCAGGCGATCGACTACACCTATTGCATCGTAATTTACCTTTATAACGTCGATGGTCATTTTATTGCTTTCAATATTCACTATATAGTAATGGTATATCTTGGATTGAGAGATATTCCGAACATTATGTCCCATTCGCTGGTATTCCTCCAGGATTAAATTTTTAGTTTCTTCATCAGGTGGATTACGCAGAGGTGTTCCACCACCGCCGCCAACGAGAAAATGGATCATATTTCCTTCTTTTTCCAGAATGTTATGCTGATAATAATGTTCATGTCCGGAAAAAACAACGTCTACATTATATCTTTGAAAAAGTCGAAGCAACTTATTCTGTTTTTCGATCAGCGCATTGCCAAATTTTGGATTATTCCAGTCTGCATAATGCTTGCCAAATGTCACAGGCGGATGGTGCATTGCCACAATCTTCAACTTTTTATCGAACTTCGAAAACTGCTTTTCAAGCCAGGCGAGAGTGTCTCTGTGATTCTCCCCAACAAACCATTTTGCAAACAACGAATCCTGGATACTGTTCTCGATGAATTGGTTTTGGTCGAGAATGAAATTAGAATCCACAACGTAAATCGCTGCCTGAGGAAATTCAATCACGTAAAACCGCGGATAATCGAAAATAGAACTGTAGTTTGGAAATCCGTATTCGGGATCATTCGCATATTCGTGATTTCCAATCACCGGTAAATAGGGGTACTCATTAAGCAAATTATGATCATGTTTATTTTCCGTCAAAAATACTTTCCAGTGATCGGGACGTCTGCCGTCTGCAGCATTAATATCACCGACATTCATAATAAATGCGGCATTCCTTTTTCGTGCTGTCTCGTAAATTGCATCCCGCACCATTAACCGTTCTTTCATTCCATAGTCCGGAACATGGCGCAATCCATAGACACCGCCAATGAATCCGTTTGTTAACATGTAAAGTTGATAAAAAGGGAGTAGTAACATTTTAGGGCTCGTCCAGCGTTGTTTATCCAAAAACTTATGCTGCACTCGCCAACCGGATTGATTGTCGCTGTAAATAATGAAATTTACGTTTGCTTCCTGAATCCGGTTATCAGGAAGCAGCTTCTTCACACGATAAAAATCTTCATCATATTTTTCCGTGATGAGTCCTTTTTTTGCACATGAAGATATAAAAAGGATCATCAATAGAGCTATAAAATGTACGATATATTTTTTCATGAATTTCACTTACCTTCCATAATAATCGCCTTATCAGTCGCGTTCAATGCCGGCGATTTTAAAACCGGTGCGGTGATCGAGATAGATTAAATGAACTTTGATAGATTTTTCCCAGCCCGGCTTGTTGTCGCGTGTTGTCAATATTCGCACATAGAATAAACGATCT
>WJJN01000236.1 GCA_014729735.1 Candidatus Zhuqueibacterota bacterium | reverse complement strand
GCCTGGCGCGGTCCCATTGTGATGAACACTCAGGAGGAATTGGTCGAGGCGTTCCGGGAATACCGGGAAGGCACATTTATCAAATCGGGCGAATATCCGGTGCATGATGAAAATCATATACCTTATAAGCGAGAAAAGTAGATTTAACAAGATTGAAATCTTATGAAAAAGATAGATCTAAGTGAATATGAAAAGAAGCTCGTTCTAAGAAATCTACATATCGAAGATTTTGATGATTATAAGGAACTGCATCACAAGTGCTTTCCCAAAATCGAGCCAATGGAAAAAGAACATTTGCAGAGTCAACTGGAAATTTTTCCTGAGGGGCAGTTTGTTATCGAATGTGAAAGCAAGGTGATTGCCTCTGCCAGCAGCTTGATTGTGGATCTGGATGAATATGCGGATTATCACAACTGGGACGATATCGCTGGCGAAGGGTATATAACAACACATGATCCGGATGGCGACACATTGTACGGCATTGAGATCATGGTCGATCCCGGGTTCCGCGGCATGAAACTGTCCCGACGGCTTTACGATGCCCGCAAGCAGCTTTGCCGCGATCTGAATTTGAAGCGCATCGTGATCGGTGGCAGAATTCCCGGTTATCAGAAATATCAGGCAAAAATCAGCGCCAGAGAATATGTGGAGCGCGTCATCGACAGAGCAGAATTTGATCCGGTGCTAACGCCACAGATTTCTGCCGGTTTCGTTTTAAAGCGGTTGCTTCAGGACTATTTATGGGAAGATGATGAGTCTTCCGGCTGGGCAACGCTGCTGGAATGGTCGAATCTCGATTTCAAGCCATCTTATGTGAAACGCACCATGACCGCCATTCCGGTGCGCATTGGCGTGGCGCAGTACCGCATGCGTCCGATCAAATCATTCGATGATTTTCGCACGCAATGCGAATATTTCATTGATGTGGCATCTGATTATAAATCCGATTTTTTATTGTTCCCTGAGATTTTTACAACGCAATTGCTTTCGTTTGTCGAGACGAAATCACCGGCAGAATCGGTCCGCAAACTCACCGAATTTACGCCGCAATATCTCGAACTGTTTTCCGAGATGTCGGTGAAGTACAATATCAACATCATCGGCGGCTCGCATTTTATCCTCGAAAATGAGAAAATCTATAACGTATCCTATCTGTTTCACCGCAATGGAGAAATCGACAAACAATACAAAATCCATGTTACTCCGAATGAACGTTTCTGGTGGGGTATTCAGCCCGGCGACATGATTAATGTATTCAAGACCGACCGCGGCAGGATTGCGATTCTGATTTGTTATGACATCGAATTCCCGGAGCTCTGCAGGATCGCCGTGGAAAAAGGGGCGCGCATCCTGTTTGTGCCCTTTAGTACAAACGAGCGTCACGGATATATGCGGGTGCGCTATTGCGCCCAGGCGCGCTGCATCGAGAATCAGGTGTACGCCGCAATTGCCGGAACCACCGGCAATTTGCCGTTTGTCGATAATATGGATACGCAGTACGCGCAGAGCGGCATTTACACGCCGTCGGATATGGAATTTGCCCGGGATGGTATTGCCGCCGAGTGCAATCCCAATATCGAAACAGTAGTGGTGCACGACGTCGACCTTGCCGTGCTGGAGCGCTATCGTAAGGATGGCTCCGTGCTCAACTGGCAGGACAGGCGGAAAGACATTTATGAAATCGTTTATGATAAAAACAAATGAGTGGATATCAAATGAAATTATCCTGGAAGAAGGGTATTGTCGTTTTGCTGTTGGTAGTCTTTCACGTAGGGATTTTCTATTTCGGTTCGAAATATGTTGAGATTGCCCGGCTCGGTGCTGGTTACAAAGCAAAATTACTGTGTTCTGCGGTGTTCATATCCAAACGACCTGCTGATACCGTTTTGGAAGAGGAATTCGGTCATCCATTATTGAAATATTTTGATGCTGAAATCGATTATGAAAATCGCACCGTTACTGCTGGTCTGTTTTTTGGGTTGATAAAAAGAAAAGCAACATATACCGATACATACGGCACGATTCTAGATTTTGAAAAGACGGAGCTGGATACGACGCTGGATATTTACCCGGAAAATTCCGCTACGAATTTAAGTGACAGATGGCAGGTCGATTCGAATAACTTTCCACCAGAAATCGATCTGGCAAAGCTGAACCGTGCCGTGGCAGAGGCATTCAACGAACCGGACACCGTGAATATGCGGCGCACGCGGGCAGTAGTTATTGTTCACGATGGAAAGATCATTGCCGAGCGCTATGCAGCGCCGGTCACTGCAGATACGCCACTGATCGGCTGGTCTATGGCAAAAAGTGTGACCAACGCACTCGTAGGCATTTTAGTCAAAAAGGATCTGATGGATGTCGATGATCCTGTCCCTGTGCCCGAATGGCAGCAATTGGATGATCCAAGGCAGCACATTACATACGATCAGATGCTACGAATGACGCCTGGACTTGAATTCGAAGAAGGGTATGCAAATCCGCGCTCCGATGTCATAGTCATGCTTTTCGGAAAGAAGGATAATGCCAAGTTTGCCGCTCAAAAGCCGCTGATCCATGAGCCGGGGACGCATTGGCATTATTCAAGCGGAACCACGAATATTTTATGC
>WJJN01000021.1 GCA_014729735.1 Candidatus Zhuqueibacterota bacterium | reverse complement strand
CTCGTGCCCGATACTGATACTCACATCCTTTGTAATTCCAAATCCCAGACTCAACAGGACATCTGCCGGACCGTTCAAGCCCCAGTATACTTCATAGCCTTCCTTGATCGGGAAAAAGAAACGATGTGAAACGCGAAACAGAAGATCGTGTTCACCAATATTCGTTGTCGTCGGCAAATTTATAACCCGGGTTCCCCAAAACGGTGACTGCTCGAATTCAGTCCGGGCTTCAGCCGCTTGTTCCCGGGTATATCCCTCGTCCAATGACTGATCGGACAAGCTATACACCCAGCTTTCGATTGTTTTGATATCCGAATAAGAAAGCGGCGGAGAATCCAATGGCATGCGCTCACCTGCGATACCCTCATCTCCGCGGATTTTTATTAGCATATAACTCTGCTGCGGATTCGTCGTGTCCACCCGGAGTAGCGAATCGATCTGTCGGCTTTGCACGTCTACCAGATTGTTCACGAAAAATTCCGGACCAAGATTCAATCGGCGCTTCGCATACTTGCCGGTATGACATCCGGTTACCGCACAATTTTTCTGAAATATCTCCGCTGCCTGCTCTTGAAGATTATTATCCTGCTGCATAGCAACAGCACTTACCAGCGATGAATTATTATCTTCCGGTCCATTCATAAACCCGTAACAAATAAATCCCGCCAGCACACAGCACAACACTTTCAAATTTGTTTTCATTGCTTCCTTCTCTTTTTTTTTAAAAGAAAACGGTTTAATGTAATTGTAAATCAATTTTCTTTGAATTCATTCAAAAAGAAATTCGCAGAAACGTCATTTCTTTTCCGTTGCCTTAGGGATTTTTTACGGGATTTTTCATCAAGGGAATCAATATCACCTTCGAGTCCGACCGCGATCATGACGTAAATTTCATAATTAAAAGGTATGTTAAATTCTTCGCGAATTACTTCCGGTTTGAAGCCAGCCATTGGTCTGGCGATCAAGTCCAATTCAGTCGCTTGCAATAGTATTAGCTGAGTTGCCATTCCCAGGTCGAACAAATAATATTCCCGTCCGTCCGAAGTCTGACAATCCAGATCTTTTCTGGAAAAACCGGCAATAAGCAGCGGTGCCGATTCTGCCCACCTATTACCGCTTGAAAGGGCTTTTCTGCCTTTTTCCAGTTCTTTTTCTTCGTTTAGAAAAAGGAAACGCCAGGATTGATTATTATAGCAGGATGCTGATAATTGAGCTGCGTTCATTAACATTTCAATTTTATCGGAAGAAAGTCTGGTGGTTTTAATCGCGCGGGATACCTTTCTGCTCTTCAATAAATTAATCAAGGAACCAGGCATGAAACCTCCGATTCAATTCTTGGCATGTGATAATTTCTGTTGGCACTTTTGAACTTGGATCACTCGACATCAATTCGCGATATTTAGTAATATTTTATATTTCTTATAAGTTACGTTAAGTAGTTTATTATAGTCAATTTTTCCTATAAAATCAAGTCATTTTTTAGGCATAAATTCCATGAATCTTGAATGGCAACACTCAATTTCAGGAGAAAATTTCCGACAGCACACGATGGGTTCCTGACAGATAATCATAATTTCTGGTATCTCTGTGGTCTTTCAATAGTCGCCATAGTCGGCGTACATCGTCAACCGTATCGATATCCCACATTTCGTGGAGCAAAAAATAGGACAGAAATATAGACCGTGCGCGATGCAATGTCTGTTTGAGTACATTTTCAGAGCTCCATTGAATATTGCGAAAGAGCTCACGATATAAATTTTTCGATCCGATCAAGTAATAACCGCCATCAAACGATGGTCCCAGGATCAGATCATAAATTTCCAAAGACCAAAAGGCATGGTTAATTAACGCAGTGCTGATTGTAGGCACATCGCTGCCAATAATTATGACTTTCTTATAATTCTGCTTGAAAATTTCCGCCATTGCCAGATACATCTTTTCCCCTAAATTGGCGCCGCGTTGTGCATGATATTCCTGATCTTCTCCAAGCCAGCGCTTCATTCCGGGCAGATATTGCCGAGGATAGTAAAAAATTTTCAAATCAAATGTATCGCGATGCCTCAAATAACGCACCAGATCGAATACCATTTCCCGGTATAAATTCCACGCCTGTTCCGTTGAAAGCTCCGGTTGTAACCGGGTCTTCACTCGTCCGCGCAGTGGATACTTCGCAAAAAGCAATAAAGCATTTTTTTTGTTCTTCATCGTCTTCTGCATGTTATCGAAAATGATACCATTTGGAGAGCGTGTCCGGTGATACGCCCCACATATAAGCGATCTGTAAAATCCAGTTTCTGACCAGATTGTACAGTAAACCTTCCTGTTCCCACCTTCTCGCCGATGTCTCAATCTGCTGCGGTAATATGACTATATTTCCCATCTTTTTCAGACGCCGGCAAAAATCTACGTCTTCCATTAGTGGAATGTCTTTGAAACCGTTCATTTTCAGGAAAACAGTCTTTCGGACGAAGATGCCCATGTCTCCAAATATTTTTTTGAAAATGTGATTTTTCAGATTTGAATTGAATTCAACAAGCCGGTAAAAAAGTCCTTTGTGATTGAGATTGTATTCAAACGCGCCGCCAGCAATATTCTGATCTTTCAATGCCGCAAACATTGCCGGAACCGACTCCGGATGCGGTCGGCAGTCTGCATGAATGAACCACAATACATCTCCGCAAGCGACTTTTGCGCCGGCATTCATTTGCGCACCGCGCCCTCTCTTCGAGAATATTACCTGCGCCATTTTGCCAACAGCACCGATGGTGTTATCGCTGCTGTTTGCGTCTGCCACAATAAGCTCCGCATCTCCTGCGATTTCTGACAAATACGCTAAATTCATACTGATATTTTCAGCTTCATTCAATGTCGGGATGATAATCGATATTTTGTCCATCTTTCACAAGAAAATAGTTTATCTATTTGCCAATCTTTTCAGAATCTGCTTGTCAATTTGACTTCCGCTCCTTTAAATGCCAAAACAGGATAACATGT